>CAYSWE010000029.1:0-16949 GCA_964434515.1 uncultured Phycisphaerales bacterium
GACGAACGCAGCCAACCGCTTGTCGACCGAGCTGATATCGATCGTCATGTCGAACATGAGAAACGCCACATTGGCGCGGCGCACGCTCTGCTCCGACCTCGCGAGCGAGAAAAACTCGATCGCGTCCTCGACGCGTGCTTTCTTGCGCAGGCCGGCGGTGTCGATGGCCACCCAGGTCTTTCCATCCCGCTCGAACTGCACATCCACGGCGTCCCGCGTCGTGCCCGGCATCTCTGACACGATGACGCGATCCCCGCCGGCCAACAGATTGACGAAGGTCGACTTCCCGGAGTTCCGCTTGCCGACGATGGCGACCTTCAGGCCGGCCTCGGCTTCCTCGTCCGCCTCGGAAACATCCTGCTCCGGGACGGTGGCAACAATCGCGTCCAAGAGGTCACTGATCCCGAACCCCTCCTTTGCCGAAATCTGCAGCGGATCGCCAAAACCAAAGCGGTAGGCCTCGGCCGCGACGAACTCGTCCTTGCGCCCCTCGACCTTGTTCGCACAGAGGAGGATCGGCTTGCCCAGGCGGCGAAGACGGGTGGCCACGCGATCGTCCAAAGGAGCGATCCCCGACTTCCCGTCGACGAGAAAAACGACGACGTCCGCCTCTTCGAGCGCGACCTCGATTTGCGCGTCGACGTGCTCTTTGAGCCGCGTCTCATCGACCAAACCTAGGCCACCGGTGTCGACGATCTCGAGGCTGCGCCCCTCCCATTCGACGAATACCGAGACACGATCGCGTGTGACCCCCGCGGTAGGCTCGACGATGGAAATGCGCCGGCCGGCAATTGCGTTGAGCAGGCTCGACTTTCCGACGTTGGGGCGACCGACGATCGCAACACTGGGGACTGGCATAGCACCCTCACCGAAGACCCAGGTGCTTGTGCATCTGTGGAAGTATGCGGGCAGCAAAGCCCGCGTCGAGCGCGCGACTGGCAAAGTCGGTCAACCGGCTCGCGGACAGCGGGAGCACGACCTCCCGGCACGGCGTGACCGGCTGCAAAATGAGCGTCGCCGCCTCGCGGAACGTCCGCAAGCGCGTCAACGCCTCGTCGAATTCCTCGCCGCCGACATCCGTTGTCAGAACGATCTTGATGGACGTGTCGACTCCGGCGTCGAGCGCGGCGCCGATGCAGGCAGCATGCCGCCCGCTGACGTCCTCGCCACCGGGCAACGTGGAGCGCAGCTTCCAATCGATCGCCGCGTGATCGGTTTCCGGGAGAACCTGACGCATTGCCGCGACATCGAGCGCCGCCGTCTCGAGGAGCGTGCGCAACCCATGCGCACGCGCAGCACGGAATGCCGCAGTGACGAAGCCCGCATGGAGCAGTGGCTCGCCGCCAGTCGCCGAGACCCACCGCACGCGGGCAAGCTCAGTCTTCGGCAAGGCGGCAAAGATCACGCTCGGCTCGACCGGATTGACAAACTCTGCGATGCGCCCGCCACCGAGCCCGCGCACGACAAACTCGGGCTCGGCCTTGAACCCGTAGTCGGTATCACAGTAGCGGCACCGCAGCGGGCACGCTGCCAGGCGCAAGAACAAGGTCGGCTGGCCAACCTGCGGCCCCTCCCCCTGGAATGAAACGAAGACCTCGATCAGCGAGCCGGTGCGATCCGCCCTCGCCCGAGCCGGCGTCCCGAAGGCGGCGCGCTCAGGTTCCAGCGATGTCACGGAGTACCTCGAGGCCGCGCTCGAGCATCGCGTCCGACGCGGCGAACGAAATACGAAAGTGCGTCGCCCGTCGCGAAAACGCGGAGCCGGGCACGACGAGCAGCTTCTGCTCCAGGCAGGCGGCGATGAACGAGGCCTCCTCCATGCCAGCGGGATACTCGGGGAATGCGTAGAAGGAGCCCTCACTGGGAACCAGTTTGTAGGCCGAACTCAGCACCTCGAACACACGGTCCCGCTTGCGACGATACGCGTCGCGGGTCGCGCTCATGTCGAGTTCGAGTGCCGCAAGAGCCCCTTGCTGCAGCGGCGCCGGCGCGCAAACGAACGTGTATTGCTGCAGGAGCTTCATCGCCTCGAGGACATCGGTCGGGCCAGCGACGAATCCGAGTCGCCAACCCGGCACGCCGAACGTCTTGGAGAACCCGCCAAAGACGAGAATCCGCGAGTAGCGTGGCATCCTGGTGATCATCGACTGCATCGCGTCGTCGTAGACAAAGTGCGAGTAGATCTCGTCGGAGAAGATCCACGCGTCATGGCGTCGCGCGATCTCACCAATCTGATCGAGCTCGGCGCCCGTGAGCATGCCTCCGGTCGGGTTGCTGGGCGAGTTCAGTAGGATGACTCGCGTGCGGTCGGTGATCTCACGTTCGAGTTGGCCGAGGTCCGGATGCCATGGCCGCCGTCCGTCGCCGGCGTCCACAGGCGGGTAGAGATCGTAGTAGCGCGGCACGGCCCCCACCAAGGCCAGCACGTTCTTGTACATGACGAAGTACGGATCCGGCAGGAGGACCTCATCGCCCGGATCGAGTAGCGCCAGGTGCGACAGCAGCAAACCGCCGGAGACCCCACTCGTCATGAACACCGACTCCGGCCGATGCCCATAGCGCTGCTCGAGTCGATCGGCGATCGCGGCATTGAGCGCCGGACGGCCCTCGGTGACGGTATACCGATTCAGCCCGCCGCGGATCGCCTCGATCGCGGCCTCCTTGACCGGCTCGGGAGCGTCGTAGTCCGCCTGCCCGATCGACAGATTGATCGGGTCCTCCATCGTGCGGATCAGATCGAACATCCGACGCACACCGCTGCCCTCGATGTGGTTCATGCGGGAAGCGAGGCGCACGTCGGCCATGCCGGTCATCACTCAGGAGAAGCTGCGAAAGTCGGGCGGATCCAGGGCAAGGAAAAGGGCTAGTTCTCCGCGCCCTCTGCGCCCTCGTCGTCCTTCTTCTTCTTCTTCTTGGTCGAGGCCGTCTTGAAACGCGTCCGGACCTTCGGGAGACCGAACACGGACTGCTCCTCGTCCCAGCGCTCGTTGTCCTTCAGGATCTGGAGGCGCTCGACGCGCTTGAACACGTTCCGCGTGCGTGCCGCAGCAGCGGAATACTTGAGGCTCGAATGGATCGACATAGTTCGCAAGTCTCTTCGCGACGTTCGTTTCAGGAGGGCCAACTGGCCCAGATTCACCGGACGGCAGCCTCGGCGAAACGGGCCACAAATTGTAGCGCCGACAAGCTGCGACTCAAGGCCCGCGTCAGTCGGCCCGTACCTTGCCGGTCATGACTTGCCCCTCGAGCTTCGCAAAATCGAACTTCAGGTCACGCGGATCGGGCGCGGGGATGGCGCGCAGCTTGGTCAAGAGCCGAGCTCGATACTGCTTGTCGTTCTCGAATTCCCGCGGGAACATGACCGCAACGATGTACTTGTGGATGCGCACAGCGTCGAACCACTCCACCGTAACGCCGCTACCAACCACGTGTTGGCGCAGATAGGCGCGCATCGCCAGCGCCAGTTGCCGCGACCGCGCGGTCTTGTTGTAGGTGACGATGCGAAATCCCAGGCGCTTCTCGACGCGGGGGGCGTCTCGCCGGAGCTCCGTTCTCGTGTCATTGGTGGCAAAGTCCGATCGAGCGCCACTTGCCGGCTGCTCGCGCATGCGCGCTGGTCGCTTGCGCTCCGGGAGGTTAGCCGAAGACACGGAGCTCGGCGATTGCAACGCGGGCCGACTGCGCGCGCCGAGCGCGTACATGCCCCAAAACGCCAGCAACACCGCCACAGCGGCACCCAACAGCACGATGCGCGGAACCGCAGCCGGCGCCATGAGCCAGCTCGGGCGCGACTCACCCAGACGTGGGCTGGACCGCATGGCGCGGGCCGAAGCAGCATCCCACGACGGCTCCCCCCGAGCCGGCGTGCCGTCGGCCTGGGTTGCCTCGCCCTCCGCTGGCAGATCTTCTCCCTGCGGCGCTTGCTGCTGGTCGCTCGCCTGCTCCATGGCAGCTTGCTGACTGGCGAGCTGCGCCTCGCGCAGAACGTCGAGAATTGTCGAGCGTCTTCGCATGCCCCCTCCGGTACTTGTGGCCTCAGGTAATTGTCCCTCGGCCGCTGTGCGGCTCTGCTGGCCCCTCTGCCAGCCCCGTGCCTCCCTTGGCACGGCCACAAGAGTCTACCGAGCTAGCCCGCGAGCCGGTCATTCATCCCGAAGTTTCTCGGCCAGGCCGCGGATCCGTTCGCGCAGGCTTGTGTCGCGCAATTTGCGTTGCTCGGCGCCGTCCAGATAGGCGTCCGCGAGTCGAACGGCGGCCGCGGGACGTTGCAAGACGTCGAGCGTCTTCATCCGGTAGAGCAGCGCCATCCCGGGATCCGAGCCATGCCGCTCGGCGTCTCGCATGGACTCCCTGAACGAGACCAGTGCATCGGCGTGACGGGATTCCTTCAGCAGCGTCATACCCAACTTGAGCCGCGCGCCTTCGTCCTCCGGGCACAGCTCCAGCGCCGCTCGAAAACCAGCCTCCGCCGTGGTGATCTTCCCCGCAAGCAACGCCTGCGTGGCCGCCTCCTCGCGAGCTCGGAACTCATTGGCCAAAGTCTCGTGGATCGATCGCGTGTCATACCAAGTGGGCGCCTGCGCGATCGCGTCCCGAAAGCAACGAAACGCGGCCCGCCGCTTGCCGGACAGCAGCAACGCATAGCCCTTCTGCTTGAGCAGGTCGAGCACCAGCTCGCGCGGTGCGCGCGCCTCCGGCAGCGCTGCCTGCGCCTGTCGGGCGCGCCTGATGGCCGCATCCAGCTTCTTGGACGCCGCCAAGACGCGCGCCTCGAGCAACAGGAGGCGCGGGGAGTCCGCGCCCAGCTTGCGCGCCCGCACGACCAACGGCTCCCATTCTCGCACCGGCCGGCGCCCCACCAGCTGACGGGCGCGGGCAATCAACGCACGGGCATACGCGGCCCGCAGTTTGGCGTGGCCCGGCTGGGAATCATAGGCCGCACGAAGCAAGGCTTCCGCATCCGCCATCCGTGGAATGGGTAAGCGTTCATACAACGCCGCCAGGCGCAATGGTAGCCGCACCGAAACGACGGGCGAGCGCATACCCTCCTCCAACGTTCGAATGGCCTCGTTCAGCAGGCCTTCGGCCTCATAGATCCTGGCTCGTTCGAGGAAGATGGACTCGCGCGGCGGTCCGTGCCAGGTCTCGAGGGCAGCGAACGCGCGCGACGTCTCGCCAAGCAAGCGGTGGTACTCGGCGGCTGCAACCATAGGCTCAGCGCTCTCCCCGACCCGGTCACTCGCCTGCACCGCGTCGAGGATCTTCTTGGCGCGGATGAGCTCCGGAGTCCCCGAGGGTAGGGGCAGCCGTTTGCCAGCGGCCGCGGCCTTGGCCAGGAGATGGGCAGCCTTGCGTCCCAAGGCATGCGGCTCCTTGGGATCGAGCGCCAGGACTTCGTCGAGGACACCATCGGCTGCGGCGCGGCGATCGAGTCGCTCGAGTAGGCTTACCAGCTGCAATCGCAGGTCGATGCGCACACGCACGCGGTCCGTCGGCAACCCGTCGGCCAACACGACGGCTTGGGTAGCGCACCGCTGGGCCCCGTCGAGGTCACCGTCGACGAGCGCGCAACGGAGTTGCTGCGTAACGATGCGCAGCCGATGCGGCAGCATGGTGGCCTCCCGCGCGGCCCGCGCCAACAACGGCCGAGCGGCGCGCGGCCCCTCGCCTTCCGGTGCAGTGAGTTCCCATTGTGCGAGATTCGTCAGCGCAACGGCATCGTGCGGATAGACGGCGAGATTCGCCTGCCACAGCCGATCCGACCTCGTAAATGCCTGAGCTCGCACCGACGTCGCGAAGCCCAGGCCCATACCGGCAAAGCACACAAGGACCGCGATCCCCCGACCAACGCGGGCCGGCATCGCGGCAATGAGCCCCGCCACGGCGAATGCCACGCACGGCAGCGCAAGATACAGGTATCGGTCGGCCGCAGCGATCGCGAACGCCGGGCGCCAACCATTGAACGGCAGCAATGCGGCAAACATAAGCAGCAACCCCAGGCCTGCATAGCGTAGCGTCCCACGCCCCCGCACTAGCAGGAGCAGCGCCAAGGTTGCCAATGTGACGAGCCATAGCAATTTGACCGGCGCGCCTTCGGCAAAGCCCGTCAACAATCCGCGCGGGTGGTGCACGGCGAGCCCGGCTGGCCAAAGGATCTGCCCCAGATAATGCAGGAAGGTGCCAGGGACGGCCGCCGCATTTCCGGCAAACTCGGCGGTACCAGCCATGGCCGCAATGACGCTATGATGGATCCCGGCGAGCAGACAAAGGACCGCTACCGGTACCCACGTGCGCCAGAACCGAGCCTCAACCAACCTCTCCCGGTCGATGCGCCATAACCCAAACGCCAGCAACGGCAGCACGACCGCGGTCGCCTTGGCGTAGCACGCGAGCAACGCGAACACCCATACGAGCCACGGCCGGGCGCGACCGTGGCAGGCGCGAAGCCCGTACCACAAGGCCAACACGACCAACAAGCCACTGAGCACGTCCTTCCGACTCGAGATCCACGTCACACTCTCGGCCATCGCCGGGTGCAGCAGAAAAACGAGCGTCCCGGCGAGCGCAGCCAACCTCGGAATGCCGAGATCGATCATCAAAAGGATGAGCACGAACGCCGCCAGCGCGTGCAGAACGAGGGAATGCACGTGGTAGAGCATCGGGCTCGCCCCCGCCACGGCCCAGTCGGCCCAGAGGCTCAGGTAGCTCACGGGGAGGTACACGTCGACGAGCGGCTCGCTCAGGAGCTTGGCAAGCCCTGGGCCGAACGACATGCGGAAAACCGGATTCTCGAGCACAACTCGGTTGTCGTCGAAGTTGAGAAACTCGCCGGACAACCCGCTACCGAACGCGGCGAAGGCGACAACGAGGAGCAACAGCAGCAGGAGAAACTTCGAGGACACGGTCGGTACGGGCAGTGCGGTCATGGTGGAAGGCTTAGTAGAGGCCGGCTCGTTGGGCCCGCGCGAGAATCACTTCCGGCCGGCTCCCATTCGAAAATGCGAACGGATCCTTGCGCGAGCCCGTAGAGTACGATCTGCCTTCCCAACTGCCTAACCGTTTCCATCCGAGGGCCGCGCGATTTCTTCTCTCGAACATTGGATCTCCGTTGGTGGCGCGGATTTGCCGATCCACCGACCTCGCCCGGCGGCCGCCGTGGATGCCGAGGATGCCGAGGGGCAAGATGCCGAACGGAGACTGGCCGCACTCGCGGCTCAGTCGGCCGCATGCCGCGCGTGTCCGCTGCACCAGGGCCGCAGCCGCGCCGTCTTCGCCGACGGCACGGCGAAAGCGCGCATCTTTTTCGTCGGCGAAGGACCGGGTGCCGACGAGGACCGGACCGGCGTCCCGTTCGTGGGCCGCGCCGGGCAACTCCTGACCGCCATCATCGAGCGGGCCATGGGTTTGCCGCGAAGCGCCGTCTATATCGCGAACATCGTCAAGTGTCGTCCGCCGGGCAATCGCAACCCAACGAAGACCGAGCAAGACGCCTGCGCCCCGCAGTTCCTGGCCCACCAGATCCGCCTCGTCGCCCCCGACATCCTGATTCCACTCGGGAAAGTTGCCGCCCAGTATTTGCTTGGATCCGAGCTATCGATGTCCCGGATGCGCGGTCGGGTCTGGGATCACGACGGGATTCCGGTAGTTCCCACCTGGCACCCGGCTTACCTGCTGCGGGTTCCCTCGGCCAAGCGCGACACCTGGGACGACATCAAGCTCGCGCTTCGCACACTCGGGTTGGACGACTCGCCCGCACCTTGGACGGGGCCTTCGACTTGAACGGCTCTCGGCGTGAATCGTCGGCTACGCCGCTTCTTTCGTTGACCCCTCGTTCGAGGTCCGCTAGGTTTCGGATTCTTCCAAGGTTGCAGGGCGCAACGAGATAGCAATTTCGCTTCGCCTCGGGCGATCCTGGAGGTCCTTTCGTCGTGCTCGATGCGCGTCTCGCGATCACCCCCGGACGCCACGCGCAGCCCCACTTTCACCGACCGAGAACGCTGGTTCGTCAATATGAACGCGAGACTTCCTGAGGTCGCTCGACCGCACGGGTTCCTGTCTTTCTCCACTCGGCTTCGTCTCGCCTGTACGGCCCTCCTTTGGACGGTCGTTGCCCTGACGGGGCTGGCCGCATGTTCGGGCGCTACCGCATCCTCGGACGCTGCGGACATGGCTGCCGAGTTTCCCGGTCCCGCGTTGACGCAGGCGCCTGATTCGGAGACGGGCGAGTCGCAAGTCGGCGACGCCACCGCGCAGCCGTCCTCGGCCGTGCGGGGTCCCTCGGCCGTGCGGGGCGGCGCGACCGGCGGGGCAGCAAAGCAAGGCCAAGGCAGCCCGGCCGAGCAACGCCGAAAGTTTCTGATTGAGGAGAACCTCAAGAAGGCACGCCGCGCCAAGCAACTTCGTCTCTGGAAAGATGTGCGTCAAGCGGCCGCGGCAGCGCTGGAACTCGACGACAACAACGAAGAGGCCCGCGCACTACTGCAGAAGGCGCAGTCGCTGCTCGGCGATCGAATCCCAAACGTCCAGGACCGTGCGCGCGACCTGCACATGCAGGCGCAGATCGAAAAGCAGCGGGATCTCTTTCGAGCTCGCGAGTTCGAGCGGCAGGGCAACTTGCTGTCGGCACAAAAGGACTTTCAGAAAGCCGAGCAGATGTATGAGCGAGCTCGGCTGACGCTGACCTACTCGCCATGGTTCACGCCCGGCGGCGCCGACGAGCGTCGTATCAAGGCGCTGATCGAACGCGCTCGCAGCGACTACAAGCGCTGGGTCGATGCTCGTGAGGACGCCCGCGCGGACGAGACCCAACGCGAGCTGCGCGAGGAAGAGCGCGCCGCCCGCCAGCGCTTGGACAACCGAGTCAGCAAGCTGTTCATCGGCGCCAACCTAGCATTCCAAGCCAAGCAGTACGGGCGCGCCGTCACCAATCTCGACGAAGCGCTGCGCCTCGACCCGCTGCGCCAGGACGCCAAGGACCTGCGCGAGCTGGCGATGCGAGCGCACCACGACAACCACATGGACCAACTGCAGCGCCAGTGGGCCAAGCACTGGGCCGCGACGTTCCATGACCTGCAGACCTCCGACCTCACGCAGGTCGACCCGATCGTCAACGACGTCGACTATTGGACCAACGTGGTCAGCAAACGCAAGCCGCTCGAGTTCTCTGAGTCGACCGTCACCGAGGACCCCGACACAGCCGAGATCATCAAGACGCTCGAGTCGACGGTGCTCGAGCACAAGTTCCCCGAGACGCCGCTCGACGACTGGGTCGACATCTACCGCCGTGCAACCGGTCTGACGTTCGTGATCAGCTCCAAAGTGCGCGACCTGGAAGACACCGAGACGACGCTCACCAAGTTTTCCGTAGGAAAGCGCTCGGTGCGCCAGGCACTCGACCTCATCGCACGGATGACTCCGGTCCACTGGAAGGTCAAGGACGGTGTCGTTCACCTGCTCACGGCAGAAGAAGGTCGCGGCAAGACCGTCCCCAGGATGTACGACGTCGGCGAGATCATTACGCCGCTGGCGCAGCACGCCGGCCGCGACATCCAACTCGAGGTCGGCGAGGGTGGCACCGAGGAGCCCGAGGAAGATGAGCCTCTACCCGTCGTGGTCGACATCGACAAGCTGCAGGAGCTGCTGCGGCAAAACGTCGACTCCGCCAGCTGGGACGCTGAGGGTGTGAGCATCAATGCGCAGGGCGCGGCGTTGATCATCAATCAGACGCCTGAGGTCCATGCCAAGATCGATAAGCTGCTCAAGGATCTTCGCCAGGCATCCGGCATCCAGGTCGACATCGAAGCGCGCTTCCTCCGCGTCGAGGACAACTTCCTCGAGGAGGTCGGCGTCGACTTCCGCGGCCTCGGCAACCAAGCCTCGGCAGGAGTCCCCGGTCGCGGCCTGGAGAAGCAGGGCAACCGCGCCGGACTCGCCTTCGACGACTTTGGACGCAACACGTCCGCCGCCGACCCGCAGCTCATCGGCTCAGGGTTCGAACCAGGCGCCTTCTTCAACAACGGCGGTGATGGCGACCTCCTCGGCCGCACGGAGAACTTGTTCGACCGCGTGTTGGGCGGCGGCGAGAACGGCCTGTCGAATGCCGGTGGTCTCGCATTCCAGTGGACCTACCTCGACGACACCGAGCTCGAGATCATCCTACGAGCCGTCGAAAAGCAGGAACGCGTCGAGGAGCTCTCCGCGCCAAGGCTGCTGGTCCACAACACAGCGCGAGCCAATCTCGCGGTCAACCGCCAGTTCTCGTATGTCCGCGACTTCAACGTCGAGATCGCCCAGGCGGCGGCCGTCGCCGACCCGGTCGTCAGCGTCATTCGCGATGGCATCGTGCTCGACGTGCGACCCGTCGTGTCCGCGGACCGCAAGTACATCTTGATGGAGCTGCGCCCGACGGTCGCGACGCTTGCCTTGCCCATTCCAACCTTCACGACCTCGCTCGGTGTGGGGCAGCCGGTTTCCATCCAGACGCCGGTCCTGACTCTGCAGAAAGTCCGCACGACGGTCGTCATGCCCGACGGGGGCACGCTGCTGCTCGGCGGAATGAAGAACGTGCAAAAACAGCAGTTCGACTCCGGCGTGCCGATCCTCAAGGACTTGCCGGGTCTCAGCTTCTTCTTCAGTAAGAAGGGCACGTATCGTGCCAACAAGAAGATCCTGATCCTCCTGCGCGCCAACGTGGTGGTGTCCTCGGACTACGAGCCGCAGATCGCCGGCACTCGGTAGCGGTGCGCTCAGCCTGGGCGGCGTGCTCAGGCCGGCGGTGCGTGGCTTTTTGCCACGCACCCGCAAAATCCGCCCATGCCTACCGGTTTCTTCCGGCTGAACCCCCGCTAGGGTTCTCCGTTCCCTATCGCGCGGTGCCGTCCTGGCCGCACCGCGGTATTCGCACTCCCCCCCCTTCTTGAACTCTGAGAGTACGAGCCAATGAAGCCTGGCTTCCTCGTGGGCGTAGTCTTTTTCTCCCTGCATCCAACCCTCGTTGGCCAGGGTAAAACCAACATCGGCCAGGAAGTCAAGTTCCTCCGTGGACTCGCCAAGGACTGGGGGTTCGTCGAGCTCGCTCAGCAGCGGCTTTCCGAGTTGCGCCGCGCGCCGACGACGACCGAGGACCAACAGCGCAAACTTGCACAGGTCTCGCCCGAGGTCCTGTTCCTGGGAGCCCGCCGGATTCCGGACATCCAGAAGCGCAAAGCCGTGTTGGCGAAGTCGCTCCAGGAGTTCAAGGACTACCTGTCGCAGTATGGTCGCAGCGAAGGCGCAACCGATGTGCTTGCGGCCCAGGCCGAGGCATGCGAGTACTATGGGAGCTTCCTCTCCTCGGCGATCGCTGTCGAGAAGGACCCCGACAAGAAGAAGGCCCTCGAGGAAGAGGCGCTCGGCGTATTCGTGAACGGCATCAAGGCCAGCAACGAAGCGATGAACAGCCTCGAAGGCCGCAAGGGTGAGAGCCCACGGGCCAAGGTCAACTACTACCTGTCCTGGATGCGCAAGGGCACGCTGCTTCGCGAGTGGGCCAAAACCATCACCAAGGACCGGAAGGTCAAGGCCAACGAGGCCATCAACACACTTGAAGAGCTCGCGCTCGACATCGGCGAGGAGACGGCCATCGGCATCAAGGCCCTGCTTGAGATGGCCGTCGCGCAGAGCATTCTGGGCGACACAGAGAACGCGCTCGATTCCTATCAGGGCACGATCGAGATCGTCGTGGAGGCGATCAAGAGCACCGAGGTCAGCCTGCCGCTCAGCACGCAAGCCCTCATGTTTCGCTTCCTAGAGGAAGCCTACGGGCACATGACCGATATGTATGTTGCAGCCGGTGACGTCGACAAGGCCATTGCAGCCGTCGAAGCCTACAAGAAGCAACGAACCGAGCTGAACCTGCCCTCGACGCCGCGCTTTGCCGATGTCGTGCTGCTAAATGGCGCGCAGGCGCGTCTCGACCAAGGCAAGGCCGAGGGAGTTGCGGCCGCACTGGAAACCGCCAAACAGGTCGCCGGCCGCCACCCGGCCGATTTCCTCGGTGTGCGCGCCCGCGAGATCATCAACAGCGCCCTCAGCGGCGGCACGGTCACCGTCGGCCCGGAGGCGCTGTTTCAGGCTGCGCAAGGCGAGCGCCAGAAGGACCGCTTCGCCTCCGCGATCCGCGGGTTCAAGCGGACGTTGCGTGCCCTGAAGAAGCCCGAGGACAAGAAGCACTACGGCCTGCGGGCCTGGGCACAGATCGGCCTGAGCTTCGCCAAACAGCAGCGGTTTCTGGAGGCGACCTACGCCTTTGGCGAGGGGTTGCGTAAGTTCGGCGCCAACGCGGACGACAAGAGTCTCGGCAGCAAGGTCGTCGACTATCTCAAGAACTCAGCGCGACGACTCAGCAAGCAAAAGGGCGACAAAAAGTTCGCGGAGCGCATCCAGAGTCGTGCCGACGCGCTCGCTCGACGCTACTCGACTGGAGCTTCGAAGTGGAAGTTGCTTTACAGCGACGGCCGCGACCTGATCGAGAAGAAGAAGTTCACCGAAGCGGTGGCCCGGCTGAGCAAGATTACCAAGGAGTCTCCGCTCTACGAGTTGGCGCTCGCGACGACCGGGTTCGCGTACATGAAGGCCGGCGACTTCGTAAAGGCGCGCAAGGCTCTGAACGACTACTTGGCCTACGTGAAGGATCCGCTCAACGCAATCGGCACGACACCAGCAGATCAAACGCGGGCGCAGTACCGACAGTTCGCGCTCGCCGACACACACTTCTTCCTCGGCATGATGATCGCGGACGAGGCGTTCGGTCGCAATGGCAAGAAGGCTGACCCCTCCAAGAAGAAAGCCGTTGTCCAAGCCTTCCGCAACTACGGCAAGACTTACGGTAAGGTTCGTCCGGAATCGGCCGACCGGGCGACCTTTGAGTTGATCAAGGCGCTGATCGACTTGGAGCGCATCACGGAAGGCGAGACCGAGTACGATCGGTTCCGCAAGGAGTTTCCCAACAGCCCTCAACAGTCGGCGCTGGCCATCATCCTGTTCAACGCCCGCAAGACGCAGGTGGATGCGATCGAACAAGAAATCAGTGCGTTGCAAGGCAATCCTGCCAAAGCTCGAGAGATGCGGGACGCAACGCGCCGCCTGCGTGCCGAGGTGCACAAAGCACTCAGTTTCGCGAAGACCTACATGGCGGCGGAACGTCACCCGGCCTATGCGATGCTCCGCGCGGCGTCCAAGCTTGCGGCGCGCATCGACGAGTTCGATCAAGCCGAACTCTTCCTTGAGAAAATCGTCGCAGTACACGGCAAGTCGAAGAAGTACGGCAAGAACATCGACGCGCACATTCGCCCGGAGCTGGCCGAGATCAAGATGCGCAAGGGCGACTTCAACACGGCGCTGGCGCAGATCGACGATGCGCTCAAGGTACGCCCCAAGTCCTACAATCTCATGTGGCTGAAGGCACGTGCCCTGGGCGGCTGGATCGAGTTCGACGCTGACGGCAGCCCGCGCCGGACCCAGGGCTTGCAGAAGTTCAAGGAGGCCTACCTGTTGCTGTTCCAGGACTACGGCAAATATGTCAAGTCCAAGAAGGTCAAGAAATACTCGTTGCAGTGGTATCGCTGGGTACTGGCGTGTCTCGACATGTCGGACAAGCTAATGCGCGTGGAATCGGACTTCCGACGCGCCAGGGACAGCTTCTACTCCATGGGCAAGAACACCGACAACTTTGCCTCGCTGAAGAAACTCGGCCCCGAAGGCAACCGCCTGTATCTGCTGTTCCAAAGGCTCAAGCCATGATCCGTGACGCGGCCTCCCCCTGTCCCGGCGCTTCCTGCCGATCCACTCACTCGCTCGCCATCATCATGAGATCCCTCCGTCCGACCACGTTCCTCGTTGCCCTGTCCCTGACCGTCGGCGCCGTTCGCGCCACCGCGCAAGACGCTGGCGACACGATTCGGCGCGCAGGCGGCCAGGTGCTGCGCAACGTGGAGGTCCTCTCCGAGACGCTGACCGAGGTCAAGTTCAAGCAACGCGGCAAGACGACGTCGATCCCATCGCGCGAAGTCACCGAGATCGACTTCGGTGGCACGGGCGAAGTCTGGAACCGGGCGAAGTTCGCACTCAGCCGTTCGGACTTCCGCCGCGCGGCCGATCTGTTCCAGGAGACGGCGGACAAAGGGTCCCGGGCGGTCGTCAAGAGCCATGCAGGGTTCCAGGCCGCAAGCGCCCTCTATTTGGCGGCGACCGCGGACACCTCGGTCGCCGCGACAGCCGCTAGCGCTCTGTCGAGTTGGATCGGCAGCAACGCCGACCACCGTCTCCTGCCCATGGCCCGACTCCAGCTCGGAAAGGCGCTCCTCTTGGCCGGCAAGAGCGACGAGGCGCTGGCTGCCTTCAAGACCCTTGGCACGGAGGCGAGCGCAAAGGACCTGGGACCGACCTGGGTAGCTCGCGCGAAGGCCGGACTGGGCCAGGCACTCGTCGCGAAAGGCGATTTCGACGCGGCGCGCACGGCCTACCTATCCGCGGCGGCCGTGCTGCGCACGACCGATAGCAAGGACGCGGCGAACCACGACCTGCTCGTAACGACGCAGACCGCGCAGGGCGAGTGCTACATCGCAGAGAAACGCTACCAGGAGGCCGCGAGCTTCTTTCGCGACATGGCCAACCGGGCGCGGAACGATCCGGCTCTAATCGCCGCCGGCCGCTGCGGTGAGGCGCAAGCCAACTACGAAGCCGCCCGACTCAAGAAGGACATGAGCGCGGTGCGAGACGCCCAGGACGTCTTTGCGCAGATCTCGGCTACCGATCTTGCCGACGGCGACGCCACGGCCAAAGCGGTCTACTACCTCGCGCAGACCATCCTGACCCTAGGCAAGACTGGCGAGGGCACAGACTACAGCAGCCGCGCCACGCGCATCCTGAAGAGCGTGGTCGATTCCTACCCAAACAGCCGGTGGGCCAGCCAGGCTCGCCGGAAGAAGAACTGATCGCGAACACCGCGCAGCCACGCCTCGCCCTTCTGGACAAACAACCGGCGTTCGGCCCTTCCCAGGGCCGCATACCGACGGCACACTAGTAGGCCGATTCGCCCTCGGAGAATTCCCTTCGTCGTGCGAACCAGGCCAATCGAGTTACGTTGAAGCGAACCTGACGAGCCTGCGACTCTGTGGTTTCAGACCGCACTACGAAGATCCCCACACCACGAAGATCCCCGTCCTAAGAAGACCCAACGGAGAAGACTGCCGGCAATGCGACACATTCCCTTTGCCTCGTTCCGCTCGATGCTGCCCCTGATCGCAGCTGGATTGCTCAGCACGACTGCGAGCGCGCTGCCCCTTCAAGAAGGCGGCCCGGAGACCAAGGCGCCAGCGAGCCTCATGTCCGACATCGCCGGGAACGCCGGCGTCATCGGCTGGTTGATCGTGGTCCTGTCGGTCGTAGCGCTCGCGCTCGTGATCGAACACTTCATGGCGCTCAAGCGGGACAAGCTGGCGCCGCCGCACCTGATCGACGAGATCGAGGCGCTGTTCGAGGAGGAGAAGTTCCAAGAAGCCGTCGAGGTATGCGAAGCAGAGCCCTGCTTCCTGACCAACACCGTCGGCGCCGGTCTATCCAAGCTCGGCCACAGCTTCGACACGATGCAGGTCTCGTTCGAAGAGCGGCAGGAAGAAGAAGAGATCCACCTGCACCAAAAGATCGGCTGGCTCTCGCTGATCGCCGCGGTCGCGCCGATGATGGGGCTGCTCGGCACCGTCAACGGTATGATTACGACGTTTGGCGAGATCGCCTCCAAGCCCAGCGTCAAGCCGAATGACCTGGCCGCCGGTATCAAGGGCGCGCTCGTGACCACCTTGCTCGGGCTGATCGTGGCGATCCCGGTGACCGCCGCCTACGTGTTCTTCAAGAACCGTGTGATCACCTCGTCGCTCGAGATCGCGGCGATCGTCGAGGACCTGTTCGAGCGTTTCCGCCAGAAGCCGTAGGGCTCGCCGCGCAGGAACTTCGGACCGAAACGCCCCTAAGAGAGACCCTGGCCAGAGAGGCACGCCATGAGTGCGAAGGATATCCGCGAAGAACAGGCGGAGATGGACATGACGCCGATGATCGACTGCGTCTTCCAGTTGATCATCTTCTTCTTCCTCGTCATCGATCTGCAGAATCAGGAGCTTGAGCCGGTCAAACTCCCGACCGCAATCTATGCCGTGCCGGACGAGCCGCCCGAAGGCGCCCGCCCGATCGTCAATGTGCTGCAAAACGGCAAGGTGATCTACCGGCGCCAGCCGTACTATGAGCCCGACCAAGACGGCGACAATCGCACCAAGCTCGAGGCGCTCCTCAGCCGCTTTGCCAAAACGCTGATGAAAAAGAAGATGGACGAGACGCTCAAGGTCATGCTGCCCGACGATCCCTTACTGATCCGAGCGGACAAGTGGACGGAGATGCACCATATCGCGAAGATCATGGAGACCTGCGGTCAGAAGGACGTTCAGATCTGGCGCGTCGAGCTCGCGGTCGGTGAGCCCAAGAACAAGAAGGGGGCCAAGTGATGACTCCAGAACAACGCCGGCGCCGCAAGGCCAAACGGGCCAGCAAGCCGAAGCTCGAAGAAGCGGACATGGATCTGACGCCGATGATCGACGTCGTCTTCTTGCTGCTGATCTTCTTCCTCTGCCTCGAGTTCAAGACACTCGAGGGCAAGCTCGCGACGAACCTGCCAAAGGATGTGGGCGTCAACAAGAGCAGTGCGCAACCGATCGAAAAGCTCGATCTGCGCATCATCAACAACGTTTGGGGCAAGAAAGTGGCCGACAAGCACGATCGCCGGCGCTTCGACCTCCAGGGCCACAAGTGCTCGTATGAGTTGGGAGCCTCCCGGATCGGCTCACTGAAAAAGCTCGAAACTGCACTCCGGCGCGAAGTCAAGATGCAGGTCGTCGACGCCAAGGGCAAAAAAAAGCCGCGTC
>CAYSWE010000029.1:16959-17977 GCA_964434515.1 uncultured Phycisphaerales bacterium
ACGGCGATGTCACCGCGGTGGTCGACGTGGCCCTCGACTCCAATTTCGAGGAGATCACGTTTGGCGGCGGCGAAGGGACTCGCAAGAACCCAAAGGCCAAGTAGCCGCGTAGATCGCGTTCCACTCGACAGCTCATCAACTCCGCACATGGCAAGGGGATAAATCCCTTTCTCCACCCGCGCGGCTCTGCTAACTTTTTGCGCGGCAGCAGGAGGGAGCCGAGTTTCCAGTCTCGCTGGATTGCCCCACTCGCTCCGTGGAATCCCCGCTCCCAACGACTTCAACGTTTGGCCCGGACGCAAGGCTGTGCGCAGCAGCGTTCGTGGCGTATCGCGACAGCAAAGGCTGGAATATGTCCGTCAGGCTTTCCCGACTCTTGACCGGTTTGACCCTCGGCCTCGCAGCCTTCTCGTTCGGCTGTGCAGTGCAGGACGCCCAACAGCCGGGCGCCAATGCCGGCCATACCAATCCTGGCAGCACCACCAAAGACGTCGCTCGGCTCGCGCAGAGCAGCAACGGCGGCAGTGGTGGTAGCGCGACTGGTGGCGGTGCAGCGCTCGCCAACACGGCCTCGCAGGAGGGCCAAGGCAAGGGCAGTCTCCGCGAGCAGCAACGCAAGTTCCTGATCGAGGATGCGCTGCGGCGCGCGACGCGCCTGGTCCAGGCCAACCGTCTGGAAGACGCCGAGTCCGCCCTGCTGAAGGCACGCGACCTGGCACCGGACAATGAAAAGGTCAACCGTCAACTCGACAGCGTGCAGAAGCTGCTCGGCCGGCGCACCGGTGAAATCCGTAGCTGGAAAGACCAGATGGACCGGCAGCTACAGATTCGTCTGCAGCGGGAGAAGGCCAACGCCAAGATGTTGCTCGACGAGGCTGCCAAGTCGATGGACAGCGGCGACTACGACAAGGCCATCGCCGACCTACGCAAGGTGAAGCTCAACGTCGAGGTCGGGAACCGCCTAGACTGGGGCGAGATCCCGGAGCGTGCCGACACGATGCTGAAGCGCGCCCGCAGC
>CAYSWE010000030.1:0-17937 GCA_964434515.1 uncultured Phycisphaerales bacterium
AGCGCGGTCAATCGCGTTTCCCGAAGCTCACCGTGACAGCCACGGGGCGGCGCCATGGCTACGATCTGCAGATGGTGGTGCGCGGCCGCTACGACGAGCCAGAGGTGCAGCTCTCCTCGACGCCGCCGTTGCCGGCCGAAGACTTGGCTGTGCTCCTCACTACCGGCGCACGACCCGGCGCGCTCGCCAAGAGCGGCGCGCGCAGCGTCAGTAGCTTCGTCGGTCGCTACTTGGTCGAGGAACTTGCGGACTACTTGTTCGGGTCGGAGTCGACCGAGGCCAAAGAGAACTTCCTCGACCGATTCACGGTCGACGTCGGTGCTGAGGTGAGCTCGTCCGGGGCCGAGAGCATCGTCGTCGAGTTTCGAGTGGCTGACAACGTCTACTTGCAGGGCGAACGCGATGTGTTCGACGACGTCAACTTCGGTCTCGTCTACCGGATCCGCTTCCGATGAAGGCGTGGTTGGGCCCACTCACGCTCCTATGCCTCTGGTCGGGATGCGCGGCGGTCCCAGAAGAACCCTCGACCACGGAGCAGGCTGACGTGCAAGCGGCGTTCGAGGGCAACAGGTCCTTCCCTGCGTTCCGCTTGCGCCGCGTCATCGCGGACTCCCTGTTGGACTTCGCGCGCGACCCGACGGATGAAGCCGCCATCCTCGACGCCGCACAGGATCTTGCCGACTACTATGAGAGCGTGGGCTTTCCGGAGGCTACGGTCAGCTACCGGATCGAGCGCAAGCCGAACAGTGTGGCCACATTCCTTATCCAGGAGGGCCCGCGCGTCGAGATCGCGAGCCTGCGAATCGAAGGAAACCAGACCGTGCCGACCAAGGACTTGCTCGCGCTGTGGCGCCGAACCAACTCTGGCGTGCTCGGCCTGGGCAACCCGTACTTCGTTGCGGCCGACCTGCGTTTCTTTCGTGCCGCGATGCAGGACCGCTATCGGGCAGACGGCTTTCTCGAGGCACGAGTCACGGGTCCTGAGGTGGACCGTAAGCCACAAGGAAGCACCGCGAACGTCCGCTTCCGCATCGACGAGGGAATCCGCTACACGCTCGACGCCGTCGTCATCGATCCGCCGCTTCGCGCGGCCGGTGGTTCGGTCGACGTGGTTGGATTCGTCCGCAAGCCATTCTCCAACCTTGGACTCCGAACGATGCTGTTCCGGCTGCGCGACTCCTTGGAAGACAACGGGTATCCCGATCCTAGGATCCACGCCAAGACAACGATCGACTCCGAATCCCACCTCGTCCGCGCACGCCTGATGGGCAAGCCCGGCGATCGGCGGCGCATTGGCAGGGTCGCGATTCGAGGCCTTACGAGGACGGCTCCGCACATCGTCCAACGCAAGATCCGGATCCAGGAGGGAGCATGGTTCCACGGCCGCCAGCTCGAGCAGTCGGTCGCGGATCTCTACCAGACGGGTCTGTTCTCACGGATTCACGTCGAACGTCGAGTCCGCGAGGATGGCATCCTGGACCTGACCTTTGTCTTCCAGGAGGCCGAAGCAACGGAAGTCTCGGCTCTCGTCGGCTTCGGCAGCTACGAGCTGGCACGCGCCGCCGTTTCGGTTGGCAACCGCAACCTCTTCGGCCTCGGCCAGCGATGGCAAGCAGGCGCCAGGGTTAGCACGAAGAGCTTCGGCATCGATACTGCGTGGACCGAACCACAACTGTTTGCCAGTGACACCGGCCTCCACATCGCGGCCTTTCTGCGCGAGCGCGAGGAACCGAGTTTCACGGATCTGTCCCGAGGTCTGAGTGCCGCCTTCTCGCGAAAGCTGGGCAAGCAGACGTCAGGCCGTGTCGGCTACGGCTACCAGTTTCGCGACGGACGGGACCTGGAGACCGATGGTTCGGTCATCGCACTCAGCAACTTCCACGTGTCGACTCTGTTCTCCGAACTCACCCACGACTCGCGAGACTCTCCGCTCTACCCAACCAGCGGGAACCGTGAGGCGATTCGCTTCGAACACGTGTCTCCCTCGCTCGGTTCGTCGATCGGCTTCAACCGACTCATCGTTGCCCTGTCCTATCACTACGCGCTCTCGGAACGGTGGAGTCTCGGCTTCGCCGCTCGCGCCGGGCTCATGTGGCAGCTCGGCAAGACGGCGGTGCCGATCCAGGAGCGATTCTTCAACGGCGGCGAGAACACGGTGCGCAGCTTCCGCGAAGCGCGGCTCGGCCCGATCGGCGATGGCGGCCGACCGGCCGGAGGGGTCTATCGAAACGTGTTCAACGCCGAGCTCCGCTTTCCGATCCTCTACGCGCTCCGAGGCGCCGTGTTCGCCGACGCCGGCAATGTCGGTCGCAACGTCCACGCCTACGGGCTCGCCAACCTGCGCTACGCGGTAGGAGCCGGCATCCGCCTGGCGCTGCCGATCGGCCCCATTCGCTTCGATGCGGCCGTCAACCCCAACCCAGAGGACGGCGAGCGCGACTACGTCGTGCATCTCAGTGTGGGCTTACCATTCTAGACTCAAAGTTTCGCCTCCCTCGGTGGGCGGTAGCGCTTGCCTTCGTAGAAATCCGTGCAATCCAAACCAACATCCTGGGCATCCCTGATGGTGCCTCTCCTCGCCAGCCTGACCCTCGGGCTGGCTCCGTTCGTCCCCGAGCCCCATATCGTCGAAAAGATCCGGCGCATCGCCTCGCAGCCGAGCGGGTTGAGCCTGACCGACTGGTTCGACTTCGTGATGCACGGCTGGCCATGGGTCTGGCTCATCTGGCGACTGCTCGCGCGCCTGCGGCCCCGCAGATAGTCGCCGAAGACATCCAACTTCCGATAGCAACGCTCTCCTACTCTCGCGGCGTAGAAGAATGGTACGCCCGAGAGGATTCGAACCTCTGACCTTTGGCTTCGGAGGCCAACGCTCTATCCAGCTGAGCTACGGGCGCTTGGCGGGCTCTTCAAACGACGGGGTCGCTTGGAAAGTTGGGGAAGTGTGTTACTTGCCTCGGGCGAATGGGGCAAGCGCGAAGTCGTGGAACCCGCGTCCGGGAACAAGACCTGAGCCATTCTTGAAACGCATCGCCACCGAGGGTTGCCGCGAAGGCCGACTTGGAGGACACTAGGGGTTGTCGACTGGCGCCCGGTCGTTTCCTTGCCTGCGCCTCCGAGATCCTGCACGGGTTCGCGTAACCAGGGACATCGCGGTGGCTACGGGTGAAAGGAGAAGGCGGCTGGTCTTTTTCGAACCGCTTTTTACTCGCGAACCAAACTCCCGGACAGGAGAGAGACCGCACATGGCCATTGCTGCGAAAATCGCGACAGGTGCCGGCTTGCTGACGGCCCTGGGGTCGGTTGCGAGTCTGATGTGGGCATCCAATGGGCCCCAGCAACCGAGTTCAACGCGACCCGAGCTACTTGGCGCCGCGGCTCCGCCGCTGCTCGACTCCGATGGCGACCTGTTGCCGGACAAGCTGGAGTTTGTTACCCATAGTGACGCTTCGCTAGCCGACTCTGATGGCGACGGCCGCAGCGATTTCGTGGAGTTGATCGATTATTCGACCCCGCTGTACAAGGACCAGCCAAGGGTCTTCGGGCCGAACGGATTCCGGGTCCTGGTGCACACGACGGAATTTGGCCCCAAAAACCAGCAGGTCCTGTGGATCCATTTCCTGTTTCGCTTCCAGTCCGGCCTGCTCTCGGATCTGCGAGGGTTGGCGGTCTTTCTCGATATCGGTGGTCATCGATACGCGCTCGACGACCTGCTCGTCACCAGCTTCGTCGAGTTCGTGCACAAGTCGGATCCTGTCCGTGGTCTCCTTACGCGAACCACCGTGGCGATCCCACTCCCGGCAGGGTTCCAAAACCTCGCGCCACTCACGATCGGCAGCTACGCCATGATCCACCGGCGTGTCTATCGCGCCGGGAGCATGCTGTTCTACGGCGATGGCGCCTACCATACGCTCGTGCCGACTAGCGCGAGTTCGGCTGTTCTGCAGGTCACCAGTCCGACGCCGCGCAACCCGTTCTGGGCATCCAGCCGCACCTGTGTTCTCGAGCTCGAGATCCAGGGCGCCGGCCGCAGCGGGCACATCTGCGAAGTCAAGAAGGCAAGCTGCAAGCCAAGTCAGGCCTCGCGCCGCTGCATGCCGGGTTGCTCCGGCATGGGGGGGACGACCTTCATCGTCCCCGACGGAATCGGCCTGATCCTCGGCGGCTGACCCGAACAGCCTCGGCGCACCCTACGATCGGCTTCGTTTCGTGACTTTCATGGAACCCATGCGTGTCGCCTATTCGTCAAAAGAGAGGTAAATGTCGTCAGACCCCGATCGCGAATTCGTGCTTCGGTGCCAAGATCCTGGCTCCGAAGAGTATGAGACCGCGTTCGATGCTCTCTATCAGCGCTACAAGGACCAGGTGTACAGCCTGGCGTTTCGCATCCTGGGCAATCGAGCCGATGCGCTCGATGCAGCCCAAGAAGCCTTCGTTCTCGTCTACCAGAAGATCGGTAGCTTTCAGTTCGAGTCCAAGTTCTCGAGTTGGCTCTATCGCCTGGTTACCAATACGTCCATCGATCAGCTAAGGAGGAAGCGTACGCGTCAGAGGCGCAGGCACGTTTCGCTCGAACGGGACATTCCCTCCGAGCAACATCAGGAAACCTACGCCCTCGTCGATGAATCCTTACCCGAAGCAGGCTCCACGCTCGAAGGGCAGGAGCTTGCCAATCAGATCCAAGCCTCGATACTCCGGCTATCTCCAAAACTCCGTGTCATTACCGTGCTTCGCTACCAACAATCCCTGAGCTACGAAGAACTGGCCGAAACTCTCGAGCTCTCGCTCGGCACGGTCAAGTCGCGGCTCGCGCGGGCGCACATTGCACTCGCTGAGCACCTGCGACCGCTCATCGCCGAACAACTCATCGCCGAACAGCAGCACTCAAACAGCGCGCGTGGTCAGAAGCTGGGAAGGCAGAATCCATGAGTTCGGGCCCCTTTTCAGGATCAGACGGCGTACCACCTTCGGGTGGACAGCCGCTGGATCACGCTGACGAGCGCGCCCTCGTGTCGTTGCTACGTCGGCTACCAGAGCTGCCCATCGAGCCGCCCGGGCATGGTCCTACAATGCCGGCCAGCTGTGAATCGATCTTTGCGGAATCGATCTTTGCGGAATCGTCGCTTGAGTCTGTCCCGATTCGGCTGCGCCCGGTCGCCGCGCCACGAGAGTTGGACGACCGGGTGGCGGCACGGCTAGGAATCCGGATCGCGACTGCAACACGCCTGCTGCATCTACGACGCAGCCTGGTTGTAGGCGCCGGTTTGCTCGCGGCATCCATTGTCTGCCTCGTGGCCGCGGGATTGTCCGGACCTGCGAGTTCGGGTACCCAGCCACGGCGCTTCTTCGTCATCAGCGATGTAACCGAGCCCGTCTCTCCGATCGCCAACGAACTCGATCCGACCGCACTGTTTCGGATCAACGCGGTACTACCGACCAGACAACTACCGACCCGCACCGGCAATCCAGCAGGTGACGGAAGGAGACGACGGTGAGTCTGGGGTTCCCGAGCTACCGTCACGGGCTCGCGGTGATAACCGTGTTGGCGGCAAGTTCTAGTCTCGCGCTGGCTTCGGCTCGAACCGGAGTTATGCTCAGCGGGGCCATCGGCGACCCCATTCCCGTGCCCGAGTTTACGATCCAATCGTCGGTGGGACAGCCTTCGGTAGGCCCCCAGGCAGTAAGCCCCCAGGCAGGCGAAACAAAGATCAAGCCAGATGGCTCGAACTTGTTCGTTGTGCTGGCGAGCAACTGGAACCGTACACGATTCGCTGGCACGCGGCGTTTCTCGCTGTTTGTGGATGGGCTGATCTACGACTACGACGAAGCCGTGGTCGCAGCCGGGGACGGCCGCTTTTCGCTGAAGTTGGCGGCAGTCCATGACCGGCCGTATCTGCGACGTAAGGTGTTCGAATCCCGCGCAGGATTCCTCTACCAATACCGAGACTTCCGCATTCACGATGCGGCACTCGCACAGAAAAACTACACGGTGACTCCAATGGGAGCGGTCATCCGCGCCCGGCGACGCATGTTGGTCTTCGATGTGACTCCACGAGTGCGGACGCAGTCGTCGTACCGCATCCTCGTCGACGACGAGTACGCCATCGTGCTGGATCAGCTCGAGTTTGGGCCTAAGGGCCGCGTTGTCAGTTCGCTGTTTTACTCGACGATCCGCTTCGGAAACTCTGTGCGCAACTCCGCCCCCGGGACGTGGTGGAAACCGCGCATGGATGTGCGCGAACACGCATCGCTCGCCGGCGCAAAGTCACGACTCGACTTCACTCCTCACTCGCCGACACGGTTGGGGGACGGATTCGCGCGAAGCGCGATTCGCACGACGATCACGCCATTCGACCATCGCCGCTTTCTTTCGGTCGCCTACACGGACGGGATCGACACACGATTTGTCATCCAGAGCCTTCGAACCGACACGAATGCGGTTCCAGTTCTGGGCCAGAGTCCTCAGGCACGCGAACTCGTCCCAGTCATGCGTTACCGTTTCGGCCCCGTGACGCAGCTACTGGTTCGCTACCGAGAAGTCGAGTATCTCGTGCTTGGATCGTTCCCGACCACGGGCGAGGTGCCAGGGTTCCTCGATAACATCGTCCCGTAAGCGCCCGGTCTTGGGCCCCGAGGCCCCGACTCTAGAGTTTAGTACGTGAAGCGGGTCACCAGGCAGACACCGGACTCTCGGAAGCCATAGCTGCTACGAGCTACCGTGCTGATGCCGTAGATGACCGCAGCGTCGATGCCGCTCACCTTGCCGAGCGTCGAGCCGACCTGGATCGCAACGCCATTGGACATGGTGAACGGGAAGGACCGGCTGATCGTCGGATCGACGACGATCCACTGTCCATAGATGCGAATTCCAAGAAACGTCCGGTCCTCTGGAATCGCAAACTCAAGCCTGGCAGAGCCAGTCGACAGAGTCTGCGTGAACAGCATCATGTCGATGCTCGCGTTGAGCCAGCACCCCTTGAGTCCGAAAATGTCCATCGGAAACGGTAAGTTCGCCGAAGCGTACCGGGTTCGACTACTCCCGATGATGCCAATCGCGGCCGAGCGGGGCCGAGCGCCGTGGAGCGTCAACGCCATGTTGTCGCCACCCGGATTCGACGGGACCGCTGCCGCCCGGTTGCTCGTGGCAGGACAGGCCTTGCCATACGACGCGTAGCTGCCATGGTCGACGGGGACGCGGACGGCATCCACATAGTAGGAGAAAAAGCGGTTGCGTGTCTCGTAGACGAAATGATCGACGACCAAAGCCTGTCCGCCAAACAGGAACGGCCGCGCCAGCTTGAAGTGAAGCTCAAACGGCATCGGTCCGAAACCCGCGCCGAGCGTCGGGAAGTTCACCACCTGATTGAACACCGGCGTCAACTGGTTCGTGGCCTGGCCAGCGGAAAGGTACCGAGACGAGGGATTCTTGGCGTCCCGCGTGTAATTGCCCATCCGAATCTGCCAGCTGGGCTTACTCGTGTGGACAAACGCTCTCGAACTCGGAAACCGACCGTCCCGACGGTAGGAGATCTGTGTGATCCGAGCTCCCGTCGGTAGGCGCCCGCGCAAAAGCGTGTCACCGTAGTATTGGCTATGCCGACACCGATCATAAGAAAACGGTTTGGCTGAGAGGGCTGAGCCCTCCTGCGTCGCGGCTTCAGCGGGAATGACCGTCGTCCTTTGAGCAGCCACCGATGCTGCGGCTAGCGCGAAAGACAACGGGACGAGAGCAGCGTTTCGAAGCACGGAGCACCTCCAAGGGAGAGTTGTGAGAGTTCCGCATCTTACCCGAACCAGGCCTTTCCGGAGTCGGAGTCGGCACCGGAAAGATCACGAACAAAGAAGAGTTGCCCCCCCCTCGTGTCGCGGCCAGGTGCGCCGACGAACTACCGCCAGGTGAGCTGCGTAACCAGCGAAGTCCCCTTGTGAACGAGACCAAACCGGCCGCGGACAACCTGATTGCGGTTGACTCCGTAGACGAACGATGAAGCAATCGCGGCCTGCCCGACAGTCGAGCCAAGGGTGATGTCCATCCCGTTGGAAAACGTCAAGGGCAGCGTCTGACTGACGCGGCGATCGATGAGCATCCACTGTGCGTAGAGCTTCATGGAAGCGAACGCCGGACTCTCCGGAATCCGCAGACTGAGCTGCGCGCCACCGTTCGAGAATGTGCCGACCGGCATCAAGATGTCGAAGCTCGTATAGATACTACAACCCGTCAGCCCGGCACCATCCAACGCTAGAGGGAGCGACACCGCGCCCCACGAGGTCCGGCTGGCGCCGAGGATCGCGACCGCCACCGAACGAGGTGGACCATCAAAGAGCTTGAGGGAGACAGGCACGCCACTCCCGGGGTTCGACGAAATGGCATGGGCTCGGTTTGCCCCTGAAGGACAGGACTTGCCATAGTTGACCGACTTGCCACTGTCGACCGGCGGCGCGACGGAATCGATCAGGTAATCGAACCGTCCCCGCCGATTGGCATACACAAAGTGGTCGATCACGAGCCCGCTCGGCCCTCGATACAGAAACGGCCGCTGGAGCTTGAATACGATGGAAAACGGCGCCACGCCTGAGGTGATCGGCGGGAGCGCCGGCCAGGACGGAACCGCCTGGTAAACCGGCGTCAGCATGTTCGCAGCCGATCCCGGGCGCATGTAGGCCCCGGTCGGAGAGGTTGGACGGAACGCCGCGCCACTCCGGATCGTCGTGTTGAGATTCCCCATGCGGATCGCCCACGTTGCGCTGGAGCGCCGTGTGAGTGTCTTCGTGTTGAGCGTCTTGCCATCACGACGGTAGGCGATCTCGGTGATGGTCTTCCCAACTGGAACAGTCACGATGGAAGACCCCATGATATGCATCAAACGCACGCGATCGCTCAGGAAGGGCCGCGCGTCGAACGCCCCGCCTTCGACGGTCGCGTTGGCCGCGGGGATCACGGACTTGGTTTGTCCGAAGGCGGGACCGGCAGCGGCGAGGCAAGCGAGAAACGGAAGTAGGGAATGGCGCATTGCGATTGGCTCCGTCGGGAGGGGAACGCGGCACACAGTGCACCGCGACAAGCTCCAACCTATGGCGATTCTGGAGCCCGTCAACACGCTCGCGGCCTGCCTTGTCACAGGTCTGCAACTCACACCGGTGGTCGCATGCGGATCGCCGAAATCGCCGGCTTGCTGGAGCACTCGGAGAGGACTACAGTCGCTCAAAGCAAAGCCAGACCCTCCCGACCGCGGGGGCAGACGAGCTTCCAACCGAGAGAGCTTCCAACCGAGAGCAGTGGGATGACCCAGACCGATTCGAATAGCGAGATTCCTGGCTTCACCAGCGAAGAACGGCAGACCAAGATCGGTTTCTGCGAACAACTCAAGGGCGGCGTCATCATGGACGTCACCAATGCAGAACAGGCGAAGATTGCCGAGGACGCAGGCGCGTGTGCCGTGATGGCACTAGAACGTGTTCCCGCCGACATCCGACGTGAGGGCGGCGTCGCGCGCATGGCCAGCCTCCGCAAAATCCGCGAGATCCAAGAGGTCGTCAGCCTGCCGGTCATGGCCAAGGTCCGCATTGGCCACTTCGTCGAGGCGCAGATCCTGCAAGCCCTCGAGGTCGATTCGATCGACGAGAGCGAGGTCCTGACGCCGGCCGACGAAGAGAAGCACGTGTGGAAGCGAGAGTTCCGCGTGCCATTCGTGTGTGGTTGCCGGAATCTCGGCGAAGCGTTGCGCCGCATTCACGAAGGCGCTGCCATGATTCGGACCAAGGGAGAAGCCGGAACCGGCAACATCGTCGAAGCCGTGCGCCACATGCGTGCCGTAACCTCCGGCATCGCCGAGCTCGCCGAGTTCAACGAGAACGAACTGGCAGCTCAGGCCGAGGCGTTCCGCGTCCCGATCGAGCTGGTCAGGTGGGTCGCGCGGCATGGTCGGCTGCCTGTTCCAAACTTCTCTGCCGGCGGCGTGGCAACACCCGCGGATGCGGCCCTGATGATGCAGCTTGGCGCCGAGGCGGTGTTTGTCGGCTCCGGCATCTTTAAGTCGGAAGACCCACCGAGCCGTGCGCGCGCGTGCGTCCAGGCAGTCACGCACTACCAGGATCCCGAGACTCTCGTCGAAATCTCGCTGACGCTTGGTACACCGATGCACGGGATCGAGATGGGCACCATTCCCCAAGGCGAGCGCCTGGCTGAGCGGGGCTGGTAACGCCACCCGACGAACACGAGTCCTGCCGGAGAGAAAACGTGCCACCGCCAGGGGCCACAGTCGTGGGTGTTCTCGCGCTTCAGGGGGACTTCCCAGCGCACAAGGCCAGCCTGCAGCAAGCCGCGGGCTGGGCTCCCGAGCTTTGCATTCGCGAGGTCCGTAGGCCGGCGGATCTCGATGGACTGCATGCACTCGTGCTGCCGGGTGGTGAGAGTTCCACGATGTGGAAGCTCGCGGTAGCGTCCGGACTCGTGGAGCCGCTGCGACAGTGCATCGAGATCGGGATGCCGGTGCTCGCGACCTGCGCCGGGCTGATTCTTCTGGCGACCAACGTCTCACCGCACCAGCCCTCGCTCGCCCTCCTCGATGTCGAGGTCGAACGTAACGGCTACGGCCGGCAAGTGCATTCGGGCTCGCAGCAACTCGTCGGCGACCGGGGCTTCCCGGCTTGCTCGGGCGTGTTCATCCGCGCGCCGCGGATCACGCGGATCGGCGCCGACGTGGAGGTACTCGCGCGCTGGAACAGAGATCCAGTTCTGGTGCGACGGAACCACGTTCTCGCGGCATGCTTTCATCCCGAACTCGCAGACTGCCATCCGCTGACACAGCTCTTTCTCGAGTCTTTCTCGAGTCTTTTCTTTCTCGAGCGTCTCTCAAGCCGCTGCTTTGATCCCCGTTCTTCTGACCCCTTATCCGAATGAACCAGAAACTCCGTGTTGTCAGCTTTGGGCTCGGTCCCATCGGCCAGCGGGCCGCTGCCCTTGCCGCAAGTAAGACGTCGCTCGACCTCGTTGGTGCCATCGATGTGGACCCGGCCCTTGTCGGCCGCGACCTCGGAGAGCTGCTTGGCAGTGATTCGGTCGACGGGATCACGGTTTCCGCGGATGCCGCAGCGACGCTGCAGGACGCCCGACCGGATGCGGTCATCCACTGCACATCGTCATTCCTGCCGGTGGTCGGCGACCAACTCATGGCCATCGCCGAGTCCGGCTGCAATGTGATCTCCTCGACCGAGGAGCTCTTGTGGCCACGGCTCCAGCACCCGGACATCGCCGACCGCATCGACCAAGCCGCGCAAGCGGCAAACGTTTCGGTCCTAGGCACCGGCGTAAACCCTGGGTTCGTCATGGACTGCTTACCGGCGTTTGCATCGTCGGTTTGCTACGGGGTCGAGAGTGTGGTTTGCCGGCGCTATGTGGACGCCACACCACGCAGACTCCCGTTCCAGAAGAAGATCGGAGCCTCGATGGAAGTCGACCAGTTCAACGACCTGGCGGCCCAGGGCAAGCTCGGCCACATTGGCCTGCGTGAGTCGATCGCACTGCTCGGTGCCGCGCTCGGTTTCGAGCTGGACACGATCAAACAGGACATTCAGCCCATCGTCGCGACGCGCGCCCTCGAAACGGAGTACATGCAAATCAAGGAGGGCCAAGTCGCTGGCATCCACAACACGGGCTTCGGCGATGAGCGCGGAAAGCGCCGTATCGAAATGGACCTGCGGATGTATGTCGGGGCAGAAGACCCTGTGGACGAGTGTGTCTTCGTAAGCGAACCGCCAATGCACCTGCGCATCGAGGGAGGCACGCAGGGCGACTTCGCCACAGCCGCGATGCTTGTCAACGGACTCGCGGGAGTCGTCGCGGCGCCACCAGGACTCAGGACCATGCTCGAGGTGCCGCTGGTGCACCTCGTCGGCTGACGCCGGTGTCCGGTCCAATGGAACCGATTCGCTTCGAGGTTTCCCCCGAGGATGCGCGCAAACGCTTGCTGGAACTGGTCCGGGAGCGCGCCTATCGCGACGGCTTGGACATCGTGCTGAGTTCCGGCAAGCATTCGACGTTCTACGTCAACGGCAAGAGGATTACACTCCATCCAGAGGGGCTCACGTTGTTTGCCCTGCTGCTGCTCGACGAGCTCCGCACCCTGCCGACAGTGAGCGCCATTGGTGGGATGACTCTGGGCGCTGACCCGATCGCTGCCGCGGTTTGCACGCTCTCATGGCTGCGCGGCGAGCCGATCGATGCGTTCCTCGTCCGCAAGGACAGCAAGGGACACGGCACAAGAGGGCGCATCGAGGGTGACCTCGTTCCTGGGCAAAGGGTCGCCATCGTCGAGGATACAATCACGACCGGTGCCAGCAGCCGTGCGGCGATCGAAGCCGTGCAGGCGGTCGGAGCGGAGCCGGTCGTCGTCTTCGCTCTCGTCGATCGCGAGGACGACGACGCCAAGGAGTTTCGTAGTCAGTTCGAGGTGCGCCCAGTCTTCCGTTTGTCAGAGTTGGTGGGCTAATGTCCGAAGGAATCAACAATCCCGACCCCACGTTGGGCGCCGCACTGGGCCGCGTGGCCAGTGGCCTTTACGTCTGCTCTTGTGGACGCGGTGACGACTCGAGCCCCTTCATCGCATCCTGGGTTCAGCAAGTTGCGATGGAGCCGCCATGTGTGTGCATCGCGATCGAAGATGCGCGCTCCGCCTTGGCCGCGCTGGATGGTCAGGATGGTGCTTTGACTCTGTCGATTCTTCCGGAGGACGGCGGGGACGCTCTCATGAGCCCTTTCTTCAAGAAGGCGGAGCAGGACGACGCGTTTCGTGGGCTAACCACCGCTCGGGCGCCGAACGACGGCGTCTACCTGGCTGACGCGCTTGCTTGGCTGGAATGCCAGGAACTGTCTCGCATGCGCGCCGGTGGACACCACGTCGTGATCGCCAAGGTCTTGGCTGGCGGCGTGCTTCGCGAAGGTCGCCCGCGAATCCATGTTCGCAAGACCGGTTTCAGTTACTGAGAGTTGCTAAAAGCCCGGCCATCCTCCGGACGATATCCTCCCAGGACGTGAAATCGTTGCAGACAATCCTGGACAGGCTCGAGCCCTGGGCCATCTTTCTCTCGATCCTCGGAATCCTCTTCGCACCGGTCGGAAAACCGTGGTGCTGGGCCGTGCTGACCGTCGTCTGTGCAGTTCGCGTCGTCCGGGCCTGGCACGACGGCTGGCAGTATTTCTCGAGTGAGACGATGAGCGACGTGCTCAGTGCCGTGGGCTTTCTCGTTGCCGTGCCGCTACTCTACTCCTGGCTGCATTCCGCGGCGCCGTCGTTTGTGCACGAGCGCCCGACTACACAAGGGCTGCAGCACGGCGAATGGCGGGTCCACATCGGCCAAGATCCCGGCCGATTGTTGATCCGTAAGAACCGCCGCGACTGGGACGTGTTCGTAGTGGCTGGCAAAAAGCCGAGCAGAGTCGCTAGCGCGAAGCTCCACATGTCCGATCTGTGGAGCCAATCCGTCATCGAGTATCGCGAGGGCGTGAAGCTCCGTGATGTCCACATCGCCGGCGCCGCACATTGCACCGGTCGAATTCAACTCGCGCCGGACGGGACCCCTACAGGGCTCCGCCTCGAGTCGGCGTCGGGAGCCAACGTGCGGTCCGAGGTTACGAAACCATGATGTTTCCCAGCTACGGGGATGAACGTGGAGACTTCACGGCGCTTGTATTGGCGGCTGGCGATTCGGAGCGAATGGGACAGCCAAAGGCCACGCTTCGGATCCGAAACCAGCCCGCCTGGCTACGCGTCGCTCGGATCTGTATTTCGGCTGGTGCGCGGCAGGTACTCATCCTGGTGTCCGCCACGACGATCGAGGAAGTGCGCGCCAAACTTCCGATCGGTGCGTCCGAGGACCGAAAAATGGTCCCGTTGAATGTCCCGGAAAAGCTACGCAAGCTTGGGCCGATTGGAAGCATCATGCACGGACTCAAGCGCTGCCGCGAAACGCCAGGTTGGCTGCTTTGGCCGGTCGACCACCCGTTTGTCAGCACAACGACCATTCGCGCGCTCGTAACCGGCGAGGGCCTCATCCGCCTGCCAAATCACGACGGAAAACGCGGCCACCCGATCTACCTCGAAAGCAGCTGTGCAGACGAACTGAAGGGTCTGTTGCAGCGCGGCAAGACCCTCCGAGACTACGTCCACGCGCACCGGCGTGAGATCGCGGACATCGACGTAAACGACGAAGCAATCCATTGGAACTGCAACTCACCCGCCAACTTCCGGAGTCGGCTGGCGCAGTTCGAAGGGCAACGCTAGCCCTAGAAGCGCGGAACGGGAATCCTGCCACACGTCTCAAGGTTCGTCGTGCGGGCTCCGAAGAAAGAATGTCCCGTTCCTCAACACTCCATGGCATCGTGGTTGTCCGGACATCATGGTTGTCCGGGACCCTCGCAGATTCGGAGCTCTTCATGTGTGGATTCTCGTCGCATCGCCTAGCCAGCGTCATTCTCGGCTTGGTTTCTCTGGCGATCCTCGCCTCCTGCAGTGGCTTTGGTATCGATGTCGATGCCGGCTACACCAGCTTGGAACTCGATGGCGACATCGGCCTCAATCCGACGGTCGGCGGGGTCAATCTCGATACCGTCCGTGCTGACGTGCAGTCTGATCTCGGCCTGTCGGACAAGATGAAGAGCGCCTATGGCCGCATCGAAGCAGCCGCCGGGATCGCGTCCTTCACATTCTCCGGCTTCGACATCGACCAGGACGGAACCGGCCAGCTGACCGTACAGTTCGGTGACATCCCACTGAATACACCGGTCCGGACCAGCATCGCGATGAAGAACTTGAAGGGGGCGGTGCACTTCGACGTGATCAACTTCGGCCCGGTTCGTCTCTCGCCGGGAATTGGCGTGGATCTCTTCGATCTCAACATCGATGTCCAATCCGTGTTGGTGCCGACGCTGCGCGAGTCGGTCGACGCGCTTGCTCCGATTCCGATGCTGTTTCTGCAAGGCGAGGTGGACCTTGGCTACCTCGACTTCACGGCAGATGTCGGTGGCATGAAGATCAACCTCCAGGATGGCAACGGGACGTTCTTCGACGTCGAGGCAATCCTGCGAGTCCGGCCGGCAGACTACGTCGAACTGTTCGCCGGCTACCGCTACATTCTGCTCGACGTCGAGGGCCAAGCGGACAACCAGCGTTTCCTCGGTGATTTGACGCTGCGCGGCTTCATGGTGGGTGGCGGCATCTACTTCTGAGCCCCCGGCTCGCGCAGCTCTATCGCCAAGCGCGGCCGCTCGGACGCACCAACCGACCAAGCAAGCCAGCCGCTCGGCCGAACCGGAGCGATCTCTCCACCCGCCGCGTTGCGCGAGTCGGGGAATCGGTCGCCCACAAACGCAAGGTCAGCCGAAGTGGATAACGGGCTTCGGCCACGGAAAGTGGCGTTGGTCGGACCGACGCTACCGCGACAGATCGAACACCGGGCTGGCGAGCATCCGCTGCCAGCAGGAAGGCGATCGCGCCGCGGTGCTTGGCCACATACGCCGCGGCTGACCTAGCCGACTCAAAACTCGCGTGCCCAGCGAGGCGCTTCCCGGGGAAGACTCGAGCGACGAGCTCGCCCAGCGGGGTACCCACCGAGCCGACCCATTCCAGGTCGACGCGCGCATGGTTGATCGACACCCAGGACTGGAGCTGACCGGCTAGGATCTGTGCGACCTGGTCGAGTCGAAGATCGTACAACCGGTTGCTCGGGTGGACGACGGGCACGAAGGCGAACTGCTCGAGCTTGTGCTGTTCGAGGCCTCGCCGACGGTCTCGGTGGGTGAGCTTCGCCGTAGTCAAGCCAAGGTCGAGCGTCCCGGTCTCCAGTTCACGGAGGAGAATACCATCCCGGCGATGTCGCACGTGCACTTCGATGGCCCCGGCAGACTCCCGTTCGAGCGCGGCCACCAGCACACGCTCGAGCAGCTCGGCGCCGAGGCCATCGCCGCCGATCGTTACGACGCTGCGCCGGGGGTGCGCGTCGTTGCGGAAACGCGAGCCTTGTTCCGCAACGCGGAATCGGACCGCTCCGGACTGTGCAGCTCCGCCTGGCGCTGCGGGAAGCTCGACAGCGGCGAGCCCTTCCGCATCACCTGGGTACGAGTCCTCGACACCGCACGAAAAGAGTACGCAGCACAGCACGACACCACCGACCACGGTGCACCAAGTCTCCCGAATCGCCCCCACGCTCGCCCCCCAACGGCGTTGCAATGCACAACGCTATCGGTATCAGCAACGTCGGAAATCGAGACGTTCGTCGCAAAGAACAACAGCCCCGATGACACCGGAGCCTCGGGTCGCACTTCTACGCGCGGCCGGGCTTCTAAAAGCGCGACACCTAGAAGAGCGGCACCGTCTCGAGAATGCGCACGTGCATGACATCGTTCGGGAGTTCGATGGTGACATCGTCGCCCGCGGCCTTGCCCAGCAAAGCTGCGGCAAGCGGTGCCCGATACGATACGACCTCGTCACCGAGGGCTGCATCCCAGGGGCCAAGGATACGGATGCTCTTCGGCTCGTCCTTGTCGGTGTCCAACAAGCTGACCCGCGACCCAGGGCACACGACGTCGTCCGGCAAATCCTGCTCTTCGATCATCGATGCGCGCCGCAGCTCGTCCTCCCAGATCTGAGCCTTGGCAGTGAGGTTTCTCTGTTCTTCGATCGCAGCCTCCCACTCCGCGTTCTCCGAGAGATCGCCGAGCGACGCGGCAGCGCCGATGTTCTTGCTGTTCTCGGGAATCAAGACATCCCGCAGATGATGGAACTCCGCCTCGCGTGCTTCATAGCCGGCGCGCGTCGTGTAGATGGTCGTTTCGTCCATCCAAAACGGCACGTCCTGGATAGCAAAGATCTCTGGAAAGCGCGCGTGCGCCACGCGGTCCACCATCTCCTGCACCTTGCCGGGGAAGTCTTCGCCGCCACTGCGCGCAACCTTCACAACCGAATCCATCGTCCGACCACTGATCTCGCCGAGGAGTCGCTCAAGAATCCCCCGCTTGCCCAAGAGCACCGTGACGATTCGGTTCTGGAGGCGCGTGCGCCGAGCTCGATCGCCCTGTGACTCTGAGACGATCCGAAGCACGTGGAGAACGACGCGACACGCAACGTTGGGATCGAGCTTGAGGTCCTCGGTCTCCAACTCCCCTTCGGCGTACGCTTTCGTGAGGATGTAAGTAAGGAACGGATGCCGCTTGGGAAATGGCGCAATGGCCTGGTAAACGCCGTGCAACAGGTCTGCGCGCTTAGCCCCGCGCATCTGCTCGACCAGCGCTTCGATCGTCTCCTCACAGTCCTCGGAAACTGCGCTCAGTTGGGCCGCGATGACCTCCGGCGAATTGGCTCCCAGTACCTCGGGAAGATGAGCAACAACGTGTTCCCTCACGTTGGGATCTGGGATCGCGGTGATCTGCGTCAACTGCGGAACCTGCCCATCGGCGACGCCGAGGAAACTACGCAACGCGACGACGACGTCCGCGCCATCGACCTGCCCCAGTTCCTCCAGGAACACGAGGGCGTGCACATTCTCTGCGGTCGGCTCCTCGGCCATGGCCATGTCGCCGAGCCGCTCACGTGCAAACTCTGCCAGTTCTTCTCGGTCCGTATCTCGTGTCGCCCGATCGACGTACGAGCGCAGCACGGCCACTGCATCCTCCACACGCTTTTCGTGTTTGACCGCCACGCCCGCTTCCTCGCAGAGCGTGAGAGCCTTCTTGCGCAAGGTGAACGTTGGCCGGGTGGAGCTGCCCTCGACCGCGATCAGGGGATCCTCGACCGCCGCTGCCTTGGCCTTCTTCCACCAGGACGCCCAGGATTTGGCAGGGACCACCTTGTCGTTTAGGAGTTCCTTCAGCTGCGTGGAGTTGGACTTGCCGCGATGGATGCGTAGCGCGCGGCGCATCACCTCCCCCGGATGCTCCTTCGCGAA
>CAYSWE010000031.1:0-17879 GCA_964434515.1 uncultured Phycisphaerales bacterium
CCGCGACCTCGCCCGGATCCTCGGCGCCACCGAAGAAGAGCCCGAATGCGCGGCTGAGAAACGGACCGATCACGGAGCGGTGGTAGCTCTCCCACTTCTCGATGGCCTTGTGTGCATCCCGGTCCACGGCGAACAATCGTGGTCCGGGGAAGTTGGCGTCGAGGTAGCGGAGAATCGCACACGAATCGAACAGCTTGGCGCCGCCGTGGTCGATCGCCGGGGTCAGAGACTGGCCCGTAGCCGCGATGAGCGCGTCACGGCCGGCGGGCTCACCTGGATCCACGAGAATGAGATCGTGCTCGATCCCCTTGTAGGCCAAGGCGATCATCACCTTGGTATTGTTCGGCGAGGGCGGCAGGACGTAGACAGAAAGAGATCGGGACATGACGGGCTCCTCAGAGGCTGGCTTTGACTACCTAAAACTAAAGCTTCAAGAGTTGCAAAACGATAGTGAAGCGCACTGGTTCGTCAAGTCCGATCTGCCGAGACCGCGCTACACTGAAGCCTGAACCACCACCACCGCCCCATGGCTTGCCGCTCCTACCGTCAAATCTGCGCTGTCTCGAAGGCCCTCGACCTGGTCGGGAAGCGCTGGACACTATTGATCGTAAGGGATCTCTTGCCCGGCCCGCTCAGTTACACCGCTCTGCTCGAGGGACTGCCCGGGATCACGACGAATCTGCTCGCCGCGCGGCTCAAGCAGCTCTCCGCGGACGGACTAATCGCGAAATGCCCCGCCCCAGCCGGCGACAAGTCGAAGGCGCTCTACTCTCTCACCCCGGCTGGAGCGGCGCTGGCGCCGGTCATCTCTGCCCTCGCGATCTGGGGACGCCAGCATGGCGCGGTCCCGAGCCCGGACGATGCGGTGAGCCTGCGGTGGTTCCTGATCCTGTTTCGCCGCCAATACATCCCGCGCCAGGAAGGTCCCGGCCCACGCCGCTGGATCGTGCAGCTCAACCACCGCGAGCGCCACCTGCAACTCCGCCTCGGTGGGCCGGAGTTCGAAGGCGTCGAGGGAGCACCGATGCGCGCCGATCTCGTCATCGACGCCGACGCGGCTGCGTATTCGGCGTTGTTATTTGAGCAAGGCGCCGCCACGGGGCTGCTCGAGTCGGGCCGGGTGCACCTGACAACCAACCCACCCGGCGAGGACCCCGCGCCCATCTGGCAAGACTTCCTGGCAAGCTTCGGACTCGCAGCGGGGCCTCAGCCGGACCGAGCCGAGGTAGAAAGCCCGACGCCGAGCGCCTAGGAACGCCACATTTCCAGACGCCCGACGCCGGGATGACCGCGCCGAAGCGCAATCCAATCCGGGTGGGCCAACACCGACCTTGGGTGGGTGGGACGCTCGGTTCAGGCTCCGAGCGACACGGCCCTAAGCAGAGAAGTCGGGTGGGTCCGTCTTCTCTCCGCCCTGGAGGGTTAAGGGCTGAGCGGCGGTTGCGTGCGCCAGTTTTTCAGCTTTTTTGACGGAAGCTAGCCGTCCGCGCGCTTTCGTGCCCATGCGGTTCGTGGCAGAATCGCCCTGTCTGGCCGTATCACCCACTCCGAGGCCCGAATGCCCCCCCCAAGCGCACACACGTTTCCTGTCACGAACCGTACCTGGATCCACGAGAGCCTCGCGGGCGGGGAAGACGCGCGCAAGGCTCTCTGGCGCCAGCTCATGGACCTCTACAACTGGCCATTGCAGGCGCACGTCAGCGCTACAGCGCTAGGCGCTTACGGCGAGCCCGCCGATCTCGTGAATGGCTTCTTCGCGGATCGCCTGGTTGCGAACGGCTACCTCGAGGCGTGGCAAGCTAGCGGGAAGCGGCTTCGGACCTGGCTCGCCAATGGGCTCTGGTTTTACGCCCGAGAGCGACGCCGCAGCGAGCGGCGACACCTCGGTACTGGAGCAAGCCTGGACGATCTACCGGACCAGCAGCCGGATGTCGGAGTGGCTCTCGATCGTGCATTCGCGCACACCGTGACGCAGCTCGCCATCGAACAGGCCGAACGCGAATGCGAATCCGATGGCCTGGCCAATCACTGGACGTGCTTCCTGGCCCATCATTGTCATGGACGACCGTACCGAGAGCTTGCCGAATCGCTGGGCGTGACCGCCGGCCGGGCGGCGGTGATGGCCCGGACGGCGTCGACCCGATTCCGGGCTGCGGTGCGCCGGCTCGTCGAGCTCGACGGGATCGAGCGGCATCGGGTCGACCGCGCGATCCAAGCCATCGTCGACTCGCTCCAGACATGAACCCAGACCACGCGTCCACGCTGCGCTCTGCGGTGGCAACGACGGCCCCCGCGCTGCAGGCACTCCTGCAGCGACTGGACGCGGAAGACGCACAAACCTGGTTCCTCGTCCAACTCGCCCGGTCGCCGGCTGGCGCGTTGGCCGCCCGAATCGAAAACACCCCGCATGACGACCTCGACGCCGCCACGCTATGGGCAAGCCTGCAGGCGTGTGCCGCACTCGAGAGCGCCCCCGACACGACGACCCAACTGGGCGCGTGTGTCGGGCGCGTCACATGCACGGCCGCCCTGGCGCTCGATCACTCGGTCCTTCCCACAGGGACGGATCCCCGACAACTCGAAATGGATCTGCTCGACATTGCCAGCCGACTCGACGGTCCGTGCGGTGAGTTCCTCGCCGAAGCGGCGGTCGCCATTAGCGAACGGTTCACGCCGCCGCGGTCGACAAAACCGCGGAACGGGCTCGAACACCTCCACGGCGGGCGCATCGGCCGCTATCGCAATGTGAGCCCGATCGGCGACGGCGGGATGGGAGTCGTCTACCGGGCGATCCAAGACGGAACACAGCGCGAGGTCGCGCTCAAGGTCCTACGCCCCGAAATCGTCTCGAACGAGGCACTGTCGCGCTTCCGGCAGGAAGCGCTCGTGCTCGGCAAGCTCCATCACGAAGGCATCGCACGAATCTATGAGACCGGCATCTGCGATTCGCGTGGAGTGCCACTCCCGTTCTTCGCAATGGAACTCGTCGACGGCGAGCCCATCACAGAGTACGCCACCGCATCCCAAGCCAGCGAAGAGGCGAGGATTCGGCTCGTAGCGCGCGTCTGTGACGCAATCCAATACGCCCACGACCACGACACGATCCATCGCGACATCAAGCCGGCAAACATCCTGGTGGAGGCATCGGGTCGCCCCAAGGTCCTGGACTTCGGTATCGCACAGACCGAACGTAAGCGCGAGGCAGTATTGCCGGTCACAAACCCTGGCACGCTGGTCGGCACCATCGCCTACATGAGCCCAGAGCAGGCGAGCGGCCAGCGACAAGAAGTCGACGAACAATCCGATGTCTACGCGCTCGGGACCATCCTGTTCGAGCTACTGACCGGCCGCGTCCCGCACCTCGTCGAAGACAAGCCGATTCATGAGGCCGTGCTCCTGATCTGCGATCGCGACGCCCCGCGCCTCAGGATGCTGCTCCCGACCGCGGCCGCCGACCTGGAAGCGATCGTTGGCAAGGCGCTGGCTCGAGACAAAGCGGAGCGCTACGCGAGCGTCCGAGCATTGGCCAACGACCTGCGAAGATATGTCGAAGGACGACCCGTCGAGGCACGGAACCCAACGCCGCTGGAACGTGTGAGCAAGTTTGTCAAGCGCCATCGACGTGCGGTGGCAACGACCGCAATCACGGTGCTGGTGGTGACGCTCGCCGTTGGCACAACGGCAGTCGCATGGACCGGCAAGACCAGGGCCAAAGCAGCGCTCAGGCAAATCCAGCGGCTCCAAGCCTCGCTAGCCGATAGCCTGTCCCGACTCGCCGAGGAAGTCGAGGGGATCCTGCCACACAAGACGGCGGCCGCCCTCACTCGAGAAATCGCGGCGATCCTCGGAAGTCCCGGTCTGGGCTCGACCGAAGGGTCGCGCGCCGCGATCCGCATCGAGCGCATCGTTGGGGACCACGCGCTCGACATCGGTGATCGCGAGGCGGCGTGGGAGTCGCGCGTCAGGCACCTAGCGCTATGCGAAGCACTGACGCAACAGACCAACGCCCCCGAGGTGCGGGCCGACCTGTCGATTGCCCTCGTCATGGTCGGCGACCTCTACGACCACAAAGGCGACACGATCACCTCGCTGGAATACTGGAAACGGGCTCTCGCCATCGACCGCGAGCTGGTCCACGCTCACCCCGAGGTGCGCCGTTTCCAAGACAACCTGGCCTGGTCCTGGATCCGCCTCGGAGACCGCGCGTCCCACGAACTCGATCCGCTGTCCGCATTGCATGAGTATCGCAACGCACACGCGATCATCAAGAGTCTGGCCGAGACTCACTCTGGGCCGGCGACAAGCTTCAGCCTCGCATGGTCCGATCTTCGCATAGCCACGATGCGCGACCGCCTCGGCGATACGTCGCCATGCGTATCGAGTCTCATCGAACACAGTCGGCAAATCGCCGAGCAACTCTGCGCCCAGCACTCGCGCAACCGGAGCTATCGACTGCTGCTCTGCGCCGCGCTTCGCGCCTGCGCCAGGGCGGCCCGCGAAGCAGGCTCCTTCGAGGAGGCGGCGCGGTGCGGCCGGAAAGCCGTGCGCGGCGCTGAGGCCCTGACGCGCGACAATCCAGCCTCGGGGATCTGCCGCTTCGAGCTACGCCTTACGCTCCACCTCTTGGCCTCGATCCAAGACGACGCCGGGGATCACGACGCAGCGCATCGCACCCACAAGCGCCTGCTCGCCACGGTACCGAGCCAGCCCAAGGGGCGCCCGAACGACTCCGACCGGGATCTCACCGTCCTTCGAACCCGCCTGCGCCTGGCGCGTGACGAAGGCAGAGCCCAGACCGTGGCCAAGCTGAATCGTTGCATTCGGGCGGTCGCGGAGGTCGCCCTTACGGCCGGGCCCCAGACGCCGGAATCGATCGTGGAATGGGCGGCGACGCTGCTGCAGTCGATCGTTCCATGCGGCAGAACAGATTTCGTTCGCATCGCGGACAAGCTCGAGCGATTGGACCGACGCCACTCGATGACCGACCTACGGGCCCTTGAGTTGCTGCGCGATGCACACCAAGGAGCAGGCCAAACCGCTCGCGCCAGAGAGATCCGCCAGCGCATCGAGAACCTGCGGTTGCAAAACGACAGCCTGTTGAGCGACTGCTGAGCCGATCCGAGCGATTTCAGCCTGAGGGCTCGCTGTTCTTACGCAGATCCTGAGTTTTGCCAATCGGATAGTTGCATGAGGCGAATCCAGTGGCCGTCCGCCTCTTCGAGCGCTCCGCGGGCAACGAGCCGGTCGAGGAGCTCGTGGGCCTGACTGTAGCTGACGTCGAGCCGGCGCTGTAGCAACGAGGGCGTCGGCCGGCGCGCGGTGAGCAGCACCTCCGCAGCCCGGTCGAGCAGATCTGGATCGTCGGGTGGATCGACGAACAGCCGTTCTTGCACGCCCTGCGGCGGGGCATCCAGATCGATCTCTCGCGGGGCGAGCGGCGCCACGGGCTGAAGCACCGGACCAACGTCGAGCTCGGGCGCGTCGACGGCATCCACCGTGGAGTCGTCATCGGCGTCCTGACGCTGCTCGGCAACGACCTCATCCACAAACTCTCCGAGCAGGTCGTCCAACGGGTCGGTGTCGCCACGCGTGCGCATCCTCGCACGCCCCTCCGACGGTTCGAGATCGGGTGCCGCAGCAAAAACATCGAGCTCGCCACGGTCACACGACTCCGCGGCGTCGCCGGCATCATCGACGGGCATCAGACCACCAACGATGCCGGCGTCCGCCCAGGCCGCATCGAGCGCACGACCGGCCCGCTCGAGCAGGTCCTCGTCCTCGAGCTCGGCGAGAATGTCGTTCGCGTCGGCGAGATCGAGCCGGTCGCCTTCGGCGGCCTCGGTCATCTCGGCAGCGTCGATCGCCTCCGCGGTATCGACGGCCTGGTCCAGATCGCGGCGAGCATCCTCCAGCACACGATCGACGAGTTCCTGCTCTCGTCGGCGCCCGGCGTCGAGCGACGCACTGTCTGAGTCATCTGCGCGACCATCGGCCCGCGGACGCGGGACCAGCCCCAGACGTAATCGCCGCTGCTCGGCCAGATCCACGAGACCCGCGTCGACGGCGGCACTCGCCGACCGCCCTCCCGTTTCGCCATCCTGTCTTTGGCTGGCGACGGCGGCAATCGCGGCGAGTTCGTCTTCTTCGACCGGCACAACGCCGCGTTCTCGCGGCTCTGCCAGCGACACGGAACCCGTCGCGTGAATCCGACCACGCAGGAAGAACCAATCCGTTGCCAGCAGGAGGGCGGCCAACGCCATGAGCGAGAGGACCCCCGCAACGATGGGGACCCCAAACACAGAAGTCAGGCGTTCGGCACCAAAGGCACCAAACCGCCCGCCGTTTCCACCGAGTGCCCCGGTCAACAACGAGAGACAGAAGCAAAACAGCAACGACGCGGCGATGCGACGCATCGGATCACGGAGTCTGCCGGTGAGGAACGCGACGCTGCCCCAAACCACCAGCAGGACGCACAGATACACGGCCGGTGCAAACCCGATCGCCGAATAGAGTCCGACAACCAGCTGCTGCAAGACTCCCGTCGGCGTCCGCTCACCGCCGTAGGCGAAGTGGTACTGCAGCAAGGCCACGCTGAGGACCACTCCAAGCGCGACCGCAGCGAGGCTCGCAATGACGAACCATGGCTCCGCACGATGGCGCTCTCGCGAGGCAGCGGACGCCTTCGACGAGGGGGGAACCCCACGCTCATCCGGACCGGACATGCTCATCGAGTATCTCATGGCTCACTCCCGGGCAAGGCCAAAGATCGATTCCATCGCTCCGCGGACGATCCGCAGACACGACAGAGCCGTCATTCCGCCTCTTCTTCTTCGTCGTCCTCGTCTTCCTCGCCGTCTTCGCCGTCTTCTTCCTCTTCGGCCTCGTCGTCTTCCTCGTACTCCTCGTACTCGACGTCGTCTTCGGCCTCCTCGTCCTCGTCCTCGTCCTCGTCCTCTTCGTCGATCTCCTCTTCGTCGCCCCCTTCTTCGTCGACAGCTGCCTCACCCTCCGCTGCCTCGTCCTGGTCGACCTCGGCACCTTTCCCCTGCCCGACGGCCTGCGCCGCGGCAATGGCAGCCGCCGCGACCGCAGCCTCGGCGCCAGAATCCGCGGCGGCATCGCTCGCGTCGAGTGGCTCGGCCGCCAAGGCCTCCCAGTCCTCGAGAGTCATCATGACCTCGCGCGACTTGCTGCCAACAAAGGCGCCGACGATCCCATCCTCGGTCATGAGTTCGATCAAACGACTGGCTCGCGTATAGCCCACCGACAACTTGCGCTGGAGCAGCGTGGCACTGCCGCGCTGCTCCTCGAGAACACAGCGGACGGCCTCTTCGTACAGCGGATCGCGCTCCTTCGCCTTGCGCGAGCTACCGGTGGGAACCTGGACGAGCGAGGTCTCGAACACCTGCCCCTGGACGTTGTGCTCCAGGAACTCGACGACTCCATGGATCTCGTCATCCGAAACATAGGTGCCCTGCGCGCGAACCAGTCGGTTCGTCCCCGGCGGAATGTAGAGCATGTCGCCATGACCAAGCAGCTGTTCGGCCCCGTTGGTATCCAGAACAACGCGCGAATCGATGCGGCTGGAAACCTGAAAGGCGATCCGAGTGGGGAGGTTGGCCTTGATCAGGCCGGTGATGACATCCCGACTCGGGCGCTGGGTTGCGAGCACGACATGGATCCCGACGGCGCGCGACTTCTGAGCGAGCCGCTGGATCGATACCTCGACCTCCGCAGCAGCAACAGCCATCAAGTCCGCGAACTCATCGATGATCATCACGATCGCCGGCATGTGGATCGGCGTCCGCTCCGGGTCCCACTTCTTGCCGAGTCGCGCCTGCAGCTTCTCCTCGCCCAGACCATTGTAGTCCTTGAGGTTGCGCACGCCGGCCGAGGACAGCAACGTGTAACGCTGCTCCATCGTCTCCACGGCCCAGTCGAGCACGCGCGAGACCTGCTTCATCTGCGTCACGACTGGACAGAGCAGATGCGGGATGCTGCTGTAGTTTTGGAGTTCGACCATCTTCGGATCGATCAAGATCAAGCGCACCTGATCGGGCGTCTTGGTTAGCAAGATCGACAGCAAGATCGAGTTGATGCAAACCGACTTGCCTGACCCGGTCGCCCCCGCGATCAACAGGTGCGGCATGCGAGCCAGGTCCTCGACCAGGATGCCACCCGCCACATCCCGCCCCAGGAACAGCGGAACGATTTCCTTGACGTCACTCGGCTCACGCAGCATCGCCAGCTCCCGCAAGCGGACGAGGCTGCGCTGCTCATTCGGGACCTCGATCCCGACCGTGTGCTTGCCGGGAATCGGCGCCACGACACGAACCGAGAACGCACGCAACGCAGCGGCAAGATCCGGTGCGAACTTCACGATCGATGCGACCCGCGTGCCCTCGGCGAGTTCGAGTTCGAACACGGTGACCGCCGGACCGGCCGACACGCTGACGACCTTGCTCTCGACCCGGTGACTCGCCAACCGCCCCTCGATCCTCGAGGCCTGCTTGCGCAGATCTGCCTCACTGGCAACCTGTCCCTGCTCGACCTCGTCGAGCAGCTCGAGCGGCGGAAACTGGTACGCGTCCTCTGGCTGGGGACGACGCGTCAGCACGGAACCGCTCTTGGCTCCGGCGATCTCGACCGGCAGCATGGCCTGCTGCCCCCCACTCGCCTTGGCGCGCGCTGCCTCCGCCGCCCGCCGTCGAGCGCGAATGCGCTCACGCCGCGTCTCCGCAGCCTGTGCCTCGGCCTCGGCGTCCTCCGGCTCTTCCTCCGGCTCTTCTTCCGGCTCTTCTTCGACGGATGCGAGTCGGCGCCGTGGCACAGCCGCTTCGTCGTCGCCTTCGACATCGTCGTCGTCTTCGACCGCGTGCACCGGCACCGGAACCGGCCCGAAAAACTCCTTCAGCGTCGCACCGACCTTGGTGAACGTCGACCGGAGTGCACCGGCAAGCACGGGCTGGCTGGCTGGCTTGCGCCCGGAGCGCCGCCCCTTCTTCGACTTGGTCTTCTTCTCGCGCGCCTCCACCAGCCCACGAACGTCATCGGCGATGGCGTGTAGCGGCCAATCCGTAGCCACCAGAAATGCGATCGTTCCGGTAATCCCGAGCAGCAGAAACACACCGAAGTTGCCAAAGCTGTGGTAGAGCCGCGGCGCGAGGTAATGGCCGAGCCCTCCACCAAAACCAAATGGAGTGCGAGGCGTCGCGCCGCGGAGCTCCGGCCCGGCGAGGAACACGGCGAAGATCATCATCAGGGCGATTGCACCGAACAACCGGATGGGGAACTTCGGCAAGCTGCGACTGAGGAGCAAGAGGATGCCCCAATAAACGAGGAAGCCGAAGAACGGATAGCACGCGAGCCCGAACACCTCGACGAAGAACCCGCCAAGGTGATGTCCAATCGAACCGCCCCAGTTGGCCCTGGTTCCGAGCAGCAGCGGATTGTCGGGGTCGCTGAGCCGATACGTCAGCGCCGCAACCGTCAGGAATAGGCCGGCGGCGACGAGCACGAGCCCGAGCGCCTCCTGGAACACCAGCAGTGTCCGCTCCTCGGCCTGGGGGCCTCCCCGCCCCCGTTTGGCAGCCGCCATCGATATCCTCCCACCTCCCGCAGGAGGCCCAACCTCCGCGCTGGAGGCCCAAAACCATCGGTCGAGTCTAGCGGAACGAGGCCTCGATCCGAAGCACGAGTTGCTCGGCGACTGCGGCCTTGCTGGCGGGACCGGCCAGGGCAACCACAGCGTCCTCGGTAATCCACCAGGCCTCGACTTCGGCGGCCTCCATGGTCGGGACCCCGTTGAGCACGATGGCGTGGAGCTTTTTTCGGTCCAGCTTGCCGCGAGCTCGCTCGACTGCGGCATCGAACGCAGGGCCGGACGTTCCAAGGTGCTCGAGCGCGAATCCGACCGCGAGGCGAGCCACGCCAAGCGCCGCGAGCGACCCCAACACGTCGGGGTTTTCGACGAGGTCGATCCGGTGCCGAGCGGCGTGCTTGGCCGGCTTGCCCGGCAACCGCTCCGCTGGTCGGAAGTCGGACACCGCCGCCACCCCCACGAGCGTCGCGCAGCGCTCGGCAGCCAACACCTCCCGACCTACATCGAGCATCTCGACGGCGCTCACGACGTCTCGACGATGCACGCCGTCGGGTGTCGCAAGCCCAACAGGACCGGCGATCAGCGTCACCGAATGCCCGCGACGAGCGGCGGCGGCAGCGATGGCGAACCCCATGCGGCCACTCGACGCATTCGAGAGAAAGCGCACGTCATCCAGATGTTCTCGCGTAGGACCGGCGGTCACGACCCACATGAACCCAGGATAACGGCTACCGGGGTGCCGTGAATCCTTCCTGCCGAATGTTCTGGCAGCTTTGAGCCGGTCCGCGTATCTGAACCGCGGACGCACCCGCACATTTGGATGAACACGCCCCCGATGAATCGTCTCGACCGCCGCCGTTGGCCGCTCGCGCTCCTGATAGCGGGAGTGTGCGTGAGTTGTTCCGCCGAAGCCTACCGCCATGAGGCCGACGCCGAGGTCTACGACATCCTGGCTGCGAAGCGCTCGCTGGCGCTTGGGCGGGACGCGGAGAACGTGCCGTTCCGCGTGGAGGAGAAAGAAAACCGGCTCCGCAAGCAGCTCGAGGCGCGCATCGCCAAGGGAGAGACCCCCAAGGTGACGATCACGCTCGCCGAGGCGCTTGAGATCGCCGCCGAAAACAGCCGGGACTTCCAGGACCAAAAGGAGCGCCTGTTCAATGCGGCCCTTGGGCTGACCGGTCAGCGCAATCGCTACGCGACGATTTTTCGCGGGACGTCCGATGCGACCGTCAACGGAACGGGCGACGATACTGCCGGTGGCTCGGTCCGTTCCAGCCTGACGGCAAGCAAGATCCTGGCGTCGGGCGCCAACATCCTCGGTAGCTTCGTCAACTCGTTCTTCCGCGTTTTCACGACCGGCGGCGGCTGGAATACGTCGTCTCTGTTGAATCTGTCGATCACGCAACCCCTGTTGCGTGGTTTCGGCAGCGAGGTCACGCTGGAACCGCTGACGCAAGCCGAACGCGACGCGGTTTACGCCATCCGTAACTATGAACGCTTCCGTCGCACGTTCTGCGTGCAGATCGTCTCGACCTACCTGAACGTTCTCGAGCAGGAGAACGCCATGCAGAACAACGAGGCGAACTATCGAAGCCTGCAGGAAAACGAGCGCCGCACGGCGAAGACCGCCGAGGGCGGTCGCCTGCCGAAGTTCCAGGTCGATCAGGCAACCCAGCAGGCGCTTGCCGCACAGGATCGGCTCATCGGTGCCCAGACACGTCTGGCGACGCTGCTCGATCGCTTCAAGATCACCCTCGGCCTGCCAACAGACATCGAGCTGACGCTGCAGGCCGATGCACTCGAACAGCTCCGTGCCCTCGGGGTCAGCGCCGTTGCACTCGACGAGAGCAAAGCTGTGCAACTCGCGTTGCAAAACCGCCTCGATCTGCGCAATGCTCACGAACAAGTCGTCGACGCGGAGCGTATGACACGAGTTGCGGCCGACGCGTTACGGCTGGGTCTCGATCTGAGCGCCGGAGCGAACGTCGCCAACAAGGATCCCAAGAAGGCGGCTCGCCTCGACTGGAAGCGCATCGAATGGCAAGCGGGACTCGCGCTCGACCTCCCGCTCAATCGCGTCAACGAACGCAATGCCTACCGGCGCAGCTTGATCGCATTGGCGGCAGAACGGCGCCGCCTATCGTTGCTCGAGGACTCGGTCAAGCAAGCAGTGCGTGATGCGCTGCGAGCAGTGCAGGCGGCGAATCGGAGCTACGCCATCCAGCAGAATGCCGTGAACCTGGCGACAGAACGCGTCAAGAGCACGACCATGCTCATTGACGCGGGCCGGGCGAGCACACGGGACTATCTCGAAGCGGAGCAATCGCTCCTGCAATCACAAAACGCCCTCACGAACGCGCTGGTAGACTACGTCATCAACAAGCTGGGCCTACTCCGAGACCTCGAGCTGCTCAGCGTCGGTAGCACCGGCCTTTCACTCGACATGAGCACCCTGAACCGATGGAACGCCGCCACACCAGGGACGGCCAAGGAACGCAAGTGACCCGCAAATGGACAGGCCCCCGATGACCGCGACTCTCAAGCCAGCGCTTCTGATCCCGCTCGCAATCCTGATACTCGGAGCTGGCTGCGGCGGACCGTCAGCCGAGGCTAGTGACGCGGGCGTCTTCACCGCCAAGAAGGGCCCCGTGCTCGTTACGGTGACCGAATCGGCAACCCTCTTCGCCGCACAATCCGTCACGATCCGGTCCGAGGTCGAGGGGCGCGCCGCGATCCTCGAGCTGATCGAGGAGGGCAAGTATGTCCACAAGGGCGATCCCGTCGGCAAGCTCGACGTGAGTGGAATCAAGGATCGAGAGGAGAACCAGAGCATCTCCGTCTCCCGGGCCAAATCGGCGTTCATCACCGCCGAGAAGAACCTCGAAATCCAACGTAACCAGAACGCCTCGGATGTCGAATCCGGGCGCAACGATGTACTCTTCACCAGACTCGATCTCGAAAAGTTCCTCGGCGAGCAAGAGATGCTGCGACGGGAATCGACGCTTGGTATCTCGGACGCGTTCGCTGACGCTGGGTCGTCGGACGGTATAGCTCCGACAAGAGTGTCGAGCGCCAAGGACGCCGGCGCCAAGAACGTCGGCGCCAAGACCATGGGCGAACGCAAGCAGCAGCTCGTTGCGGCCATGGCCGACATCGAGATCGCCGAAGAAGAGGTCAAGCGCGCCGAAAATCGCCTGAAGTGGACACGCGAGCTTCACACCATGAAGTACGTGACCGACAATGACCTCGAAGCCGACGAACTCGCGCTCAAGAAGGCCCGTAAACAAGAAACGCTGGCGACCAACCGCCTCTACATCCTGCAAAACTACACGCTCAAGAAGAGCGAACGTGAGTTGATCGCCAAGGTCAAGGAAGCGCTGGCAGAGCTCGAACGCACCAAACTCCGCTGTGAGGCCAAACTGGCCCAACAGGAGGCCGAACTCCGTGCGCGCCGCCAGGAACTCGACCTCGAACAGGCCAAGCTCGACAAGTACCGCCGGCAGATCAAAGCGGGCGACCTGATCGCCCCGGCCGATGGCCTGGTCGTCTATGCGATGGTCGGGGATCGCCGCCGCCGCGAGCCCGTGACCGTCGGCACCGAGGTTCGCGAATCCCAGCAGATCATCAAGCTACCCGACGTCAATTCGATGCGCGTGAAGGCGAGCATCAACGAAACACAGGTCAAGAAGGTGCGACCGAAACAGACCGTCGAGATCAAGGTCGACGCGATCCCCGACAAGACGTTCTTTGGAGCGGTGCGTCGCGTGGCTGAGGTACCCGACTCGAACAGCTCGTGGTTCAGTCCCGACAAGCAGGTCTACTCGACGTTCATCGACTTGGTCGGTGACACTTCGGCGCTTCGCGACGGCCAGTCTTGCACGATCACAATCCAAGTCGCGCGCCTCACGGACGTGATCGCCGTGCCGATCCAGGCGATCCAACGATCCGAGCGTGTGCTGTTCGTCTGGAAGCGCACATCCAGCGGCGCCACGGCCGTCCCCGTCGAGACCGGCCTCGCCAACAACCAGTTCGTCCAGATCAAAGCCGGCGTCAGCGTCGGCGACTCGATCTACCTGCACACGCCCGCAGGAGAGGCAAAGCCAGCGCTCAAGGAGCTCAACGCCAAGCTGAAGAATAAGGAAGACAGCGTCTCCACAAAGCAGCGCGCTGCAGCCAAGAAGAAGGTCACGTCGGCATCGGACACGCAGACCCGCCCGGCACGTAGCAAGTCGACCCGCGGCGACCGTGCCGCGATCATGAAGCGCTACACGGAGTTCACCGAGGCCGCAAAGAAGCGCTTCCCGGCCGACGCCAAGGCGCTCGCTCAACGCGGTGCACTGTTCCGAAACCGCGCACTGCGGCAGAAGTTGCTCGGGGATCCCGGTCTGTCCGAGCAGTTCCCCGACGTCGTCAAGCGCATGAAGAGCATGGGAACCGGGCGGCGCCGCGGCGGTGGCGGACGCGGCACCAGCGGGCGTCGGGGATCGGGCTCCCGCCAGCGTTCGGGTCCTGGACGAACTCACGGCAACGAACACTGACGCCAATGAACACTGACGATGACCGGCTGGTCCGGCTCGAGCGCGTCGAACGCTTGTACGAAATGGGTGACACAGTCGTGCGCGCACTCGACGGGGTCGACGTGTCGATTCGGCGGGGCGAGTATTGGGCGATCATGGGACGCTCAGGCTCCGGCAAGTCGACCCTACTCAACTTACTCGGCTGCCTCGACCGCCCCACTGGCGGCGAGTACTACCTCGGTGGCACCCCGGTGAGTTCGCTGAGCGACGACGACCTCAGCGAAGTCCGCGGTGAACGCATTGGATTCATCTTCCAGTCGTTCAACCTCATCCCGCAGCTCAGCGTTCTCGAGAACCTCGAGGTCCCGCTGTTCTATCAAAATGCTAGTCCTCGATTTGCGCGCGAGCGCGCGACGGCGCTTGCCACCAAGGTTGGCCTTGCCGACCGACTCGACCATCGCCCGCTGGAACTCTCGGGTGGCCAGCAGCAGCGCGTCGCCATCGCTCGTTCTCTCATGAACGACCCCTTGATTCTGCTGGCCGACGAAGCAACGGGCAATCTCGACTCGAACACCGAGCTAGAGATCCTTGCCCTGCTGGATGAACTTGCCGGCGAGGGCAAGACCATCATCATGGTCACGCACTCGGAGGAGGTCGCGCTGCGCGCACAACATGTGCTCTACTTGGCCGACGGCAAAGTCGAGAAGGTCGTGGACAACGTCGGCGGGGCGGCCTGATGTTCCAAGGGCAGATCGCGCGAACCTTCCGCCTCGGCGTCAAGAACCTCTTGCTGCACCCGCTGCGCTCGTTGCTGACAACACTCGGCATCCTGATCGGTGTCGCCGCCGTCATCTGGATGTTGGCGATCGCGGAAGGCGCCAGCTGGGAGGCCCAGCAAAAGATCAAGGCACTCGGTTCCAACAACATCCTGGTCCAGAGCCGCAAACCGCCAGACCTCGACCAACAATCCAGCAGCTTCTTCTCGGTCAGTTCCTACGGGCTGAAGTACGCAGACGCCGACGCGATCGCCGCGACCCTCCCGGCGGTGCGCGTCGTCGTTCCCGTGCGGGCCGTTCCGAAAGCGGTACGCAACGGCGACCGTTCGATGACCGCAACCCTCTACGGCACCGACCCGCGCTACCCCGAGGTAGCCGGCCTGACCGTCGACGAAGGTCGATTCCTGACGCGCCTCGACCTGGAACAAACGCGCAATGTCGCAGTGCTGGGTGCAGGCCTCGCCAAGGAGCTCTACCCGTTGGAGTCGCCGGTAGGCAAACCGCTGCGTGTCGGAACCGAGTCCTTCCGCGTGGTCGGCGTGCTCGCGGACACCGGCGGATCCGGGAATGACGCGAGCTCCTCGATCTCGGCCAGCGGAGTGCTCGTGCCACTCACCGCGCAACGATCCTGGTTCGGCGAACTCACGGTGAAGCAGTCACAGGGCAGCCGCGAAATGGAACTTGTGCAGCTGCACGAGATCGCCGTGCAAATCCAAGGCGAGGGGGAAGAACTCGAATCCAACGTCCTCGGGACCGCAGCAGCGCTGCGCGCCCTGATGAAGAAGCTCCATACCAAGGTGGACTACGAGATTCAGGTGCCCCTCGAGCAGCTCTATGTCGCCAAGGAACAGGCTCGCATCTGGCAGTTCGTGCTGGGCTTCATCGCCAGCATGTCCCTCGTCGTTGCCGGCATCGGCATCATGAACGTCATGCTCGCGACGGTCACCGAGCGCACGCGCGAGATCGGAATCCGCCGCGCTCTGGGCGCCAAGCGCCGGCACATCGTTGCCCAGTTCCTCGTTGAGACGGTCGTGCTTTCGTGCGCTGGCGGGCTTGCGGGCGTCGTCCTCGGTGTTCTAGGCCCTGGCGTCGTCGAATGGCTGCTGGACAAGAAGACCATCGTCGAGCCCGTCTTCGCCGTTCTTGCGTTCACGGTATCGGCCGGAATCGGCATCGTGTTTGGGCTCTACCCGGCCTGGCGCGCCGCACAAATGGACCCTGTCGAGGCGCTGCGACACGAGTAGCAAACATTCCGCGGGGATCCGTGGAACCTGAAGAACGCAACGCTCGTCCCAGTATGTGGTTCGTATCCCGCGGGCTCTGCCTCGCGGTTGCCGCGTCTCTCCGGCGGCCAAGCCCAAGCTGCGAGTATCCAAAAAGATGTTCCGCCTTCGGCTCTGTACCCTCGGCTCTCCTGTCCTGTCCTTTCGATCCCTGCTCTGATCATCTCCCGCTCAAGTAGCCGGCCCCGCAGCCCCCGCGGGGAACGGTTTTCCTTGCGCACCAGGGAGTTAAAAAGCCCGAGGATCCACTCCGTGCCCCCGAGGTTCCTGAACACCGTGTTCGGGAACCTCTCGGCGTGAATCCTCGTGCGAGTTCGACGGCGAAGTCCGGGCGTCTTCAGCTCCTCAGGAAGCTGTGCCAATCCACTGGATCGGAGGACTCTCGTCCCAGACACATCGCCAAGTAGGTTGTCTGCGGCAGGTTCGAGCACGCCACCAAACCAAAGCCGAACAAGCCGGCAGCAGTTTCGGGGTCTTGGCGATCAGGACTCGAGGACAGCAGGAGAGCGACTGAAGGGACCGGTCAGCACACCGACGCACCGCCCGGCTCAGGCGAACGTCACCATGTAGACGGAAGGTTCCCCAAGGTTTCCCATTCTGAACACAATTTCTTTACGCGACCTTGATGACCCAGAAGATCTGTCCTAACGCGTGTTCTCGCACGGGGTTGGGTTTTGGGCCGTGTTCGGAGGATTGTTGGAGAACGCGGCACCCGGCTCAAGGCGGCGGCCGGATCGATCCGATGAGAACGGAGTTCCAGCAGCACGGAGCCCCGCCTCATGGCAGCCCAGCCAATCTCGGCCTTTACGACGACTCAGGGCGCACCCGTGGATGCGGCTCTTCTGGAGCGTGCGGTTCGGCTCGAACTCGACCGGGCCGACGAGTTGGTCATCGCCGCTGGGACGGAAGCCGACACGACATGGCCGGCGCTCTGCGCCTTGCAGCGCCGACACCCCCGACTCCGACTCCTGCGGATGAGCGCTCGTGGCCCTGACAGCGCAAGCCAGGAGGAACTCCTGTCGCTCGCCCGCGGCGCTTGCCGTGCCGCGAACCGCAGGCAGGTCGACTGGGTCACGGATGCCCCTCGACCTGCGCGAGAAGCCCAGAAAGCTTCGCCAACGCGCGCACCACGCGCATGCGAATGGCGTCTTCGCCAGCCCCCAACCGCCGCGCGATCTCGCGGTTCGAGTAGCCATAGATCCGCGACATCGTGATGACCTCGCGGTAATGCGCGGGGAGTCGCCGAAACGCACGCTCGATGTGCTCGACTCTCTCTCGGACGATCGCACCATCGCTGGGCGTGAAGAGCGTCGCAAACTCGATTGGCACGAGTTCGGCCCCCGACGCTGTCGCGCCGCGCTGAATCGACACCTCACGACCGACGTCGCGCTTCTGCGCCTTGTAGTATCGCCCGCGATCGATGATCTTCCGCATCGCCATGTTGAACAGCCACTGGCGAAACGCCGCCTCGCCGCGATAGTCGAACGCGCCCATATCCTGGAGCACTTCGCGACAGACGGACTGCACGAGGTCAGAGAGTGACTCCTTTGCACGAATGTGCTCTCCCGCATGGAGCCGCATGAACGCGCGCAATCCCGGAAGGTGCCGTTCGAGCAGGGAATCCATCGCCCCGACATCGCCATGCGACACGCGGGAAATGAGTTCCTCCGAGTTTCCCTCAGGGTCAGGCCGTACCGAGTCT
>CAYSWE010000032.1:0-17604 GCA_964434515.1 uncultured Phycisphaerales bacterium
GGACCTGGTCGGCAGGCCAAGCCTCGCAGCTAGCCGGCGGCGGCAGCCTGATCGGCAGCGACTGGGGCTACACGGGCCGGCGGCATGACGGCGAGACGGGGCTCCTGTACTTCCGAACGCGCTACCAGGACGCCGCGATGGGCAGGTTCTTGTCCGTGGATAGCATCGGCGTGTGGGGTGACCGCGGCAACTGGGGCAACGGGTATGCGTATGTCGGCGGCCAGCCACAAGCAGCGCTAGACCCATTCGGGCTGAAAACGCACATCACGATCGGCGATGGAAGTTCTGGCAAGGAAATCGATGCCTTCTTGGAAATTGCCAAGTTCATTGCCGCGAGGGACATTACCGGTGGTACCATAGGGCAAACTCGACCCCAAGGTTCCCGTGAGGATCCAGGTCTGCTGGGGTGATATAGCACGGAAGAAGGGAAAGAAGGGAAACTGGCCGTGGACAGTCTGCGAGCGAGCGCGAAAGGCTCTGCCGGGCCAGCCGGTGTGGGGGCTGCCCGGAGTGGGGCACCTAGGTCCAGACGGGGAGTTGCACGACGGCTTTGTCGGGGGGCCAGTGTCCACCGATCCAGGACCCTATCCTCCGGCCGGAGGAGGGAAGTGAACATGCGATATTCGATCCTCGGCATCTTGGCAGTCGCTGCCGCATCTTGCGCGCTCTCCGGTGAGAGCGCCGCGCAGAAGGACACCGTCGCGATCTCCGCTGCGAACACCAGTCTGCGGAGGCTCTACCGGACGGTTCGAGACGAAGAGGTCACGCTTGTTCCGGCTGGTGTTGTCATGGACCAGCTGGGCGACGCGAGTGCGTGGACGGTGCTGGTCGTCGAGTGTCAGCGCGAGAAGGTGCTGCGACAGTTCCTCGATGCGGCGCTGGCGAAGCCGCACAGTAGGTTTCATCGAGGGCGCAACGGAGTTGGAAAGGTGTCCCGGCCGAGCGACGCGGCGCGTCGCCTGGCGGGGGCTCTCGCGACGGCGCGATTTCTGGTGGACCCTCGGTCGCATTGGGCACCGCCCTCGTGGTTGGGTGCGGATCTGGTCAAAGACGTGCGCCGAGAGGAGACCGAGGTCGTGCATGCGCAGTGCGCTTGGCCGAGGTTTCTGAGAGGGAAGCCTCGGCTGGTGGATTGGCGCGAGGCGCGGCCGAGCACGTTGTACGAGGCCGGGTCCCTAGAGGGCGTGTTTCGAGCGGTCGTCTATCTCCGACGGCTCTCGGCGGAAGGAGACGAGCGTAGCGCGGCGTTTCAAGATCTCTGTTCTCGCCCAGGTGTCAAAGAAGCGTACGTTCGATTGCAGCGTATGGAGCGTATTGTCGGCAAGTTCTGGGGTATCGGGAAACCGGATGCTGTGAGCGCCCCCAACTTGCTGGGCATATCGCCATGGATGAACAAGCCAGTGGACCAGGAGTTCTTCCGCAGAGTTCCGGAGGGTCAGCGAGATACGGCCGGGCCTGTCGACTTGCTCGGTCAGTTTCTTGGAGTGCGACCTGGTCGCGGGCGAGGTCGCACCACGTATGGCGGTGGTTTCCGCGGGGCTTGGTTTCGTATGCTGAGTTCGCTGTTGTCCTTCCCACCCAGCGATGCCCTCGGCAGCGTCTTCACGTCGAGGAAGTGGTTGGATGTGCAACTGGGCTCGGCGTGCCAAGCCTATGTGATGCTTCGCCGGGTTGACGGCTTGGTCTGCATGCCGGTCACGGGGAAGCAACCGTGGACGAGGAGTGTGCCCAAGGTGATGGTGGAGCCTGTTGCGCGGTTCTTCGTGGCTGCGAATCGAGTGATGGCTCGTTTGCAGCGAGTGGTGCGCGAAGTCAAGGCCTTCAGCGCAGTCGTGAACCGTGAAGACCGCGGCGAAGCGGCGGATTGGCCCGAGGTCTCCTATGCATGCCTGCGGCGAACGGATGCGATGAAGCCCCTGAGTCGATTCGTTCGCGCCTGCGGGCGAGTCGCGCAAGCACAGGACGTCGGCCGCTCTCCCTCTGGCGAGGACGAGACGACGATCCTGGGACACCTGTATGATCACTTGGAGGATCTGCAGGGGCCATGGAGCCTCCGGCGGAGTTCCGTGGTGCTGACGGATGGCCAGCGCGACCTGGGGACGCTCGCAGAAGGGCGGTACCTACGGCTGGAGTTCGACCTGACCTGGCACGGAGAGCGAGTGCGGGCCGTCGGAGGCACAACCTCGGTTTCCTGGAAGGCAGCCGGCGAGCAGAAGTGGCGGAATTTCCCGGAACTCATCGCGCCCGAGGAGGCTAAGAAGTAGTGCGGCGTCTCCGGGCCCACGCGCTCAACGCGGTCGCATCGCCGCCGACGAACCGCTGGATGTACAAGCGCGACCGAATGAGATTCGGTATGCTAGTGTCGATACTGGCACTCGTAGGAAGGCCACGCAAGAGGGAAGCAGATGCGTGGCTGCTATAGGCAAGAAGCGCGCGAAGCAGAGCACCATTTCGTGCTCCTCGCCGTCGGTGCGGCGTGGGAGGTCTACGAATGGAACCCTATGGCGCAGCAGAGCATTGGGCTGGGTTCACTGCGATGTCGAAGTTGGAGGGCATCGGCGGCAGCTTGGCCGACGCGTTCCTTTACAATGTGGCGGGCATCGCCCAACATTGCTTCTGGACCGCGCGAGTTCTGCCGTGGACCCTCGTTTGGCGCAGTTTAGACGGCGGAACTCAACGGGGTCGATCGTGTGCGCCAACATCGTATCGATCAGTCGCGTCCCATTCGGCTTTGGTTTGTTTGATGTAGACATCGTGGTTCGCAGTGTCGCGTGGACGGGAGCGGATTCGGGCTTCGACAAGCAAATCGAGCGGTCCTGGGGGACCTGGGTCGCTGGCATGATGAGTGGAATGGGAATGGTCACGGATGACAAACCGCAGGCTGGCGGTCGCTACAGTCTCCGCTATCGCCCCAGCCATCAGAAGGGCGTAGCGGAGCCGCTCAGAGAGGGAGCATCCTATTGGCTTGCTATCGAACCCGTTTACACGCGGTATATCCTCCGCATCGTTGGCCCGCTGACAAGAGACCAGTGAGTTGTAGATCCTCCGATGATCCGTCCGGTCGCGAACGTACACTGTGCGTGAATCGCTTGTCAGTATGGAAGACCGAGAAATCGATGGCGCGAGACGCGGCCGCGGGCTTCGCCAGACCAACGACGCTGGCGGGGGCCGCGAGGAGTCGTCTGAGTGCGACCCCGACGGCAACCGCACGATAGGGCGCTTCTCGTCGGTGGACCGGATCGGCGTGTGGGGTGACCGCGGCAACTGGGGCAACGGGTTTGCGTATGTCGGCAACCGGGCGAACTCGGGGCCGGGTGTTCCCGAGAGTGAGATCGCCGTGGTGCCGCACGACGCTCCCCTGGCACAGATGATTAACGAGCGAAACTCGAATCGGCCGCCGCACGAACGACGTACGCCCGATCGACCGATTCTTCTCATTGGTCACAGTCTAGGCGGGGGCTCAGCTGTGAAGGCCGCTCGAACATGTGGACTCCCGATCAAGCTGCTTGTTCTCATCGATGCCGTGGACGATTTTCCGACAGGCGCTGGAGTGTTTGTCGGACTGCACAAGCAAGGCCGGCAATGCATTGCGAGCCACGTGCACGCAGCGATCGAGATCGTCCCGGGCGATGGCGCAGCATGGGATTCACGTGAAGACACTGTCAATGACCCGGAAGCGACCGAGCATTCACGGCGCGAGGTCCTAGGAACGGACCATCGTGGGATCGACGATGTTCTGGGTGCACGGATGGGCTCCAGGTTTCGCTCCGGAGGGTGGACCGTGGACGCCGGGGAAACCCGTTTGCCTCAGTCTCACGCGCGTCGCTTCGATCCCCAGGGGGCATCGGTTTGTCGTCAGCGTTTCGATGCACGTTGGTGCCTCGAGCCTGTGGACGCCCGCCGCGGGCGGACGCGTTGCTCTTCGAGGTCGCCGAGCCGAGCATGGCGGACGTTTGCTCGACTGCGCGCTCGAGACTCGTGGTGTCATTCAGGCTGCGCAAGGGAGGAGAGCTCGATCCTCGGGGATCGACTATTTTTCCAGCGGCGTGCGGGAAGCTCCGGTCGAGGGCTATGGCCGTGAGGTGCATTGGACACCCGGGTCGGATGCGCCGACCTGGTTCCGGATCCGGACCGGCGACGGTGCGTACGGCAAGCTGTCATTCGTGCGACCGCCAGGAAACGTGCCAGTGGAAACTCGCGGCCCCACCACCGCCGATGGGGTCGGAGTCCTCAACGTCGTACCGGGCAAGCGGCTGGTGGGATCGAGTTCGGAGGTTTACCCATCCAGCCGAAAGGAGTTTCTTAAATGGATTCGTAACCGTGGGAGTCGCGTTCGGTAGGTAGCTGGACCGCCTGTTAGATCGTTCGTGGACTCGTGCCCGGGCATCCGGTTTGGGGACACGATGGTGTCGGACATCTGGGTGGAGACGGACTTCCCCGGGACGGAACGCCGCCAGTCGGGATTGGGTCGCCGATTCTCTAGAATTGTTACCCGCTCACTTGTTCTTCGTACGAGTGGTTCGATGAAACGGATTGCGCTGTTAGCTGCGTTCTTGTCGACGCAAGCACCATTCGAATGTCCCGGAAAGGTTTCGGTCTTGTCAGCACGGGTTGTTCGCGATTCTGGCGCGTCGTTGGGTGAGGTGTACCGCGGTGTTCCGGCAGACGCCAATACTTGGGTTTCCGGAGACGTGGCAGTTTGGGTCGTGGGCAACGCTCTGGTCGAGTTCGGCTTGGTCCTACCGTTCAAGCTTCGCAAGCATCTGTGGGCGTTCCTGCAGGCCGCCACCGTGTTGCCGGTCGCGGACGCGGCGCGCCTGCGCTCGGCTCTGCTCGTAGCGCGTGAGTTGTGTGATGTGGCCCCCCCCGTATCTGCTCAGAAGTTGCCGCGAGGAGTGCGCGAAGAGGTCGATGCTGTTCGCTTAGGCAAGTCGGTTGTTCCTCGATTCGTAGACGGTGCGGGCGGGGGCGTTTCGCAAGTCGGCCGCGTTGGAGGGACTGTTCCGAAGCGTGGTGTACCTGAGGCGGCTGCGCCCACACAGCCCGGGCGAGGAGCGTGCTTTTCGAGCACTTGTCGGCGCGAGTTCGACGCGAGGCTCCTGGCAGAAAGTGAATCAGGCATTGGTGCAGAGCCGCGACGTGTGGGGGGGAGAGCGACTGCTGGGTGATTGGGTCATCCCTTCCTTTCGTCGACCTGAGACAGCGTTCTTTCTTCGAGCAAGGGAGACAGCGCTCAGTCCGATCGAGACTGTCGCGGGAGCAATCGAGTCCGTCATGTCGGGAAGGCGGGAGAGTCTTCGTGACGAGTTCTTGTTCGCACTTGGCGTGCTGGTGCACGAGGTGGACTGTTATCTCGCGACGGCCGAGCTACGTGCGTTGTGGAGTGAGCGACGAAAGGAGCTCGCGACCTTAGGTTACCTTGGTGTGCGCTATGTGGACGCACTGCACTTTGCTTCGCTCGTGACGGCCATTCCGTCGCTGCCGCCACGACTCGTATTTGTAGAGCCGTTACCCAGGTTCTACGCCGCTTGCTTGAAGACTCTGGAGCGGCTCCAGAGCTTGGTTCCGAAATCAAAGGACGTCATCTGGCGAAACGCTCGTGCGAGCGCAGCTTTGGCTAGGAGAGTTGTTTCGCTGATGGTCTCGGTCCACAAGCGTGGTTCAGCGCGAGCGGACGTCGGGGATGGCCGTGCCCTGGTCCGGAGTGTCCGAGCGTTGCGCTTCGACCGAAGCCATGATTCGGTGTTGGAGGTTCTCGGAAAGGGGCAAGTGAAGAGTTGGCGCGGAGGACCTCCTTGTCGACGGCGACGATGGCGACCAGGTCGCAGCATTCCAGACCATCGCCATTCCCTCCGGTTGGAGGTCGAACATGAGGTGCTGGCGCAGCTGCAACCGCGCGGCCACGGCGCGGCGACTGGAGGGGGAGCGGCATCGCCAGTCGAAGTCAAGGGCGAGAGGCTTCGGTTGGCCGGCGCGCTTGCGACCGCCTTGTTGCCCAGTTTCGGGAGCTCGCCGAGGTCGTAGGGGCCGCTGACCGCAGGGTCCCCGAGGAACCTCCCTGCGCTGCGCGTCCCTGTGGAGCCCGTAGCGCTTCCGAGGCCGCTGGGAAAAATTAGGCGTGGTCGCACTCTACGGCTGGAGTTCGACCCGACCTGGCACGGAGAGCGAGTGCGGGCCGTCGGCGGGACGACCTCGGTTTTTTTGGAAGGCAGCCGGCGAGCAGAAGTGAGGATCCGACGACCTATGTATGCGCTGTTTGCGATGGCGTGCGCGGCGCGCGTTCGCTGCACTTAGCAGGCATAGACTCGGCCATGGGAGTCTTGCGTTAAGGATCGACTATGACGCAACACGAGAGCGCTATACCTGTTCGTTTGACGTGCGCAAGCGCAAGCGGCTGTGGAGTGACCTTCCCCGGTTCGGTGGAATCCAGGCTTCGCTAAGCGTGAATGTGCATCTGGCCGTCGCTCGACGGGGGAACCGTCCGCGAGCCAAAGCTCGGATCTCAGGCTACGAGGCGCAGCTTGCGGGCGACTCGGGCGACGACGTCGACGACTTCCTCGAGCTGCGCGCGGGTGTGGGTCGCCATGACCGAGGTGCGGATCAGGTCCATCCCCGCGGGCACGGCCGGCGTCGTGATCGGGTTGGTGAACACGCCGTTGTCGTAGAGCTCGCGCCAGAAGCGGAACGTGGCCTCGCGACCGCCGACCAGGATCGGAATGATCGGTGTGCAGCTTGGACCGGTGTCAAAACCTAGGTTCTGGAACGCGGTGCGTAGGAAGTTCGCGTTGTCCATGAGCTGCACGCGCCGCTCGGGCTCCTGCTCGATGATGTCGAGGGCGGCGATCGTCGAGGCGACGGATGCGGGCGGTAGCGACGCCGAGAAGATCATGCTGCGGCCGTGGTGCTTGATGTAGCGAATCACGTCGGCGCTGCCGGCGACGTAGCCGCCGATCGAGCCGAAGCTCTTGGAGAACGTGCCCAGCATGAGGTCGACACGATCCTCGACACCAAAGTGCTCGGCGGTTCCGCGCCCGTTCGCGCCGAGGACGCCGACTGCGTGCGCATCGTCCACCAGCACGCGAGCATCGAAGCGCCGGGCGAGCTGGCAGATCGTGTCGAGCTCGGCCACATCGCCGAGCATCGAAAACACGCCGTCGACGACGATGAGTTGTCCGCCGGTGCGCCCGGCGACGTTGCGCTCCAAGAGACTTTCGAGCGCAGGCATGTCGTTGTGCCGGAATCTCCGCGTTTCGCCGAACGCAAGACGGCAGCCGTCCATGATCGACGCGTGGTTCTCACGATCCGAAAAAATCACGTCGCCGCGTCCGGCCAGGCTCGAGATGACCCCGAGATTCGTCTGGAAGCCGGTCGTGAACACGAGCGCCGCTTCCTTGCCAAGGAACCGCGCCAGTCGATGCTCGAGCTGTTCGTGCAGCTCGAGCGTGCCGTTCAAGAAGCGCGATCCGGTACAGCCCGAGCCGTAGCGCTCGATGGCATGGATGGCTGCCTCGCGAACCCTCGGATCATGCGTGACCCCGAGGTAGTTGTTGCTGCCGACCATCAAGAGGCGCTGGCCGTCGATCTCGACGTCGGTGCCCTCGCTCTCGTGGATCGCGTGGAAGTAGGGATAGAGCCGCAGCGCATCCAGCTCCCCGGGCTCCGTGAACCGCACGCACTTGGCGAACAGATCGGTCCCCGGGGAGGAGTCTGCGGACGGGGAAGGTTTGCGTGGTTGGTGTGCGGAATTCACGACCGGTTGCCGTGGGTTGGGGCGGAGGTGGGACCAGAGAACCTGGGCTCGCCGCAACCAGATCGATTTGGCCGTCGTACTCATTGCAGCTTGTCGAGATGCACCTGGTCGAGGTGCGCCTAGTCGTGATGCACCTGAAGGAAGATCGGCGAGCGCCTTGCAGCCGATCGCTAAGCGTACGAGAGGCGCGTTGCTCGGGTCAACGAGAAATATTCTCGCCGTAACTCTTGGAGTTCGAAGCAGTTCGGACAGAGTGACGCGGAGATGATTCTCGTCACCGGAGCCACCGGTTTTGTTGGCACGGCGCTCTGCGGTGCGCTATTGGCGGCGCGACGGCCGTTTCGGGCCCTGATTCGGTCGCACGAGAAGGCGCGCAGCCGCGGCCTGGACGCGGCACACTGCGTCCAGGGCGACCTTGCGGGGGACCTCAAGGGCGCGCTCGACGGCGTCCAACAAGTCGTGCACCTCGCCGGACTCGTGCGGGCTCGATCCGCGGCCGAGCTCCTGGCCATCAACCGCGACGGTACGGCGCGCCTTGCAGCCGCGGCGCACGCGGCCGGCGTAGCCAGATTCGTGCAGGTCTCCTCGCTCGCGGCCGCCGGTCCCTCGGTGGACGGGACTGGCTCCGCGTGCCTGCCCGTAGCGGCGCGTCCGGTTTCGGACTACGGTCGCAGCAAGCTCGCCGGCGAACAGGCCCTCGTCGCCGCGGACGTGCCTTGGCTGATCCTCCGGCCATCGGTCGTCTATGGCCCATGGGATACCGACGTGCGGGTGCTGTTCGAGCTCGTTCGGCGCCGCCTCGTGCCGATCGTCGGCGCGGAACTACGGTATTCCTTGGTGCATGTCGACGACCTGGCGCGTGCCATCGTCGCGGCCCTCGACGCCGAACTCGTCGGCGCATGTCTCCCCATCGCGCACGCAGAGGTGTTGACGCAGCGCGCCTGGCTCGAGCGCCTGGCGCGCGCCGTTGGCAGCGAACCGCGCTTCGTCGAGTTGCCACGTGCCGCCGGCTGGCTCGCGGCGCACGCCGGCGAGGCCTGGGCGCGTGTGCACGGCCGTGCGGCGCTCTTCGGCCGCGACAAGCTGCGCGAACTGCGCGCCGGATCGTGGGTCGCCGATCCAGAACCGGCTGCGGCAACGCTCGGCTTCCGCGCCACCGTCGACCACGATCGCGGGTTTGCTGCCACCGCCGCCTGGCTGCGAGCCAACGCGTGACGCCGGCTGCTACCTCGAGAGCAGGTGCACCAGCACGGCCTTTTGCGTGTGTAGCCGATTCTCGGCCTGGTCGTAGACCAGCGAACGCTCGCCATCGAGCACGGCGTCGGTCGCCGACACGTTGCGACGCACCGGCAAGGGATGCAGAAACCACGCGGGCGCGCCGAGCGCGAGCAGCTCCTCGGTGAGGCACCAGCGGTCGAGCGAGCGCTTGAGCAACAGCTCGCGGTCCGGATCGTTGTAGCTCCCGAGCGAACGCCACGACCTGGCATAGACGAAGTCGGCGCCGCGCACGCCTTCGTCGAGATCGTGGACGACCTGCAGCGAGCCCCCGGTGCTCGCGGCGTTTTGGGTCGCACGTGCGAGGATCTCGTCGTCGAGCTCGAAGCCCTGGGGGTGGGCAATGCGCACCTTCATGCCGAGCTGCGTGGCCAAGAGCGCCAGGGAATGCGAGCAGCCGATGCTCTGGGCTTCGGGGTTTTGCGTCCAGACGATCGACAGCTCGCGGCCTTCGAGGCTGCGCACCTTTTGCTTCATCGTGAAGATGTCGGCCAGCGCTTGGCAAGGGTGGTGCATGTGGGACTGGAGATTGATGACCGGGACCGTCGCGTGTTCGGCATACGCGTGCAGGACCGGATCCTCGCGGTCGCGCTGCCAGTCGTCCGTTCGAGTCGACGTGCGCACGCCGATCGAATCGACGTAGCGCGACAACGTGCGCGCCGCGTCCTTGACGTGCTCGGCGGCGAGGCCATCCATGATCGATTCGGGCGAGGCCTCGAGCGCGTAGACGTCGCCGGTGCCGGACAGCGGAATGCACGAACCGCCAAGCTGGATCATCGCCACCTCGAAGCTGACGCGCGTGCGCAAGCTGGGGCTCTGGAACAGGAGGCCGAGCGTCTTGCCCTTGAGCAGGTCGCGGGGGCCGCGCAGGCGCATCCGGGCCGCAAGCTCGAGTAGGTTCTTGACCTCGTCGGTCGAGAGGTCTTCGGTGGAAAGCAGGTCTTGTTTCTCGGCAGGACGGGTCATGCATGCATCTTGGCGTTCGGCGTCGCCGAGCCCAAGATGAAAGGATGGACCTGCCACCGGCTTCTCTGCTCCATCTGCCCGAAGAGGCGCGCGCCCGCGACGAGCATTTCATGGCTTTGGCGCTGCGCGAGGCGGCCGCGGCCGGCGAGCGTGGCGAGGTCCCGGTCGGAGCGGTGTATGTCCTGGGCGCTCGCATTCTTGCTCGTGCCTCGAATCGCTGCGAGGAGCTCGCGGATCCAACGGCCCACGCGGAGATGCTCGGCCTGACCGAGGCCTGCTCGGTGTTGGAGATCGGGCGCCTCACCGATGTGGTCGTCTACACGACGCTGGAACCGTGCTTCATGTGCGCCGGCGCCCTGCTGCACGCCCGCGTCGCCCGCATCGTCTTCGCAGCGCGTGATCCCAAGTTCGGAGCGTGTGGCTCGCTCGCGAACCTTCCGAGCGATCGCCGGCTCAATCACCGCTGTCCGGTGACGGAAGGCATCTACGCGGACATCGCCGGCGGGTTGATGCGGCAGTTCTTTCGGGCCCGGCGCTGAAAACCCGTGCTTGGCGGCAATTCTCTCGCTCAGCCTTTGACAGCTTCCCGGGCCCGCTCCAGAATCCGCCCCGCTCCGGTGTCGCCGGGGGTGCAGCACGGTCTGGAGAGGTGCCGGAGTGGCCGAACGGGCCGGTTTCGAAAACCGGTGTTGGGGCAACTCAACCGGGGGTTCGAATCCCCCCTTCTCCGCCATGTCGCGGCCGCCGTCGGCGCCGGAGTCTCATCACAGAGAATGGAGAGATGTCCGAGTGGCTTAAGGGGCGCGCTTGGAAAGCGCGTGTAGGAGCAATTCTACCGGGGGTTCGAATCCCCCTCTCTCCGCCAACTGTGCTTCACAATTGAGCTGACTTTCGCTCGAGTGGCCCGGATCGATGGTCGGGTCCCGAGTAATGGGGCGGTACGAACCTGGTCAGGCCGGGAACGGAGCAGCCATAAGTATGCGGTTCCATGTCTCGGGGTGCCTGGCCGTCGTTCCGGACCACTCGACGGAAGTGCCAGCGATGTCGTGCAAGTGGGGTGCGGCGCTCGACGCGCGCGACCTTTGCGGCATACTCGGTCTTGTGAGTGGATATCAAGTTCTTGCGCGTCGTTGCCGCCCGGTCGAGTTTTCGGATGTCGTGGGGCAGGAACAGGTCTTGACCACGTTGTGTGGCTGTCTCGAGCAGTCACGGCTGCCGCACGCGTTCCTGTTTTGTGGCAGCCGAGGCGTCGGCAAGACGACCACGGCTCGGATCCTGGCGCGCGCGGTCAACTGCGAGACTCAGCCGGGGCCGACCCCGTGCGGCACGTGTGACGCGTGCCGCAGCATCCTCGAAGGCAGCGCGAGCGACGTGATCGAGCTGGACGCGGCGTCCAACAACGGCGTCGACGAGGTGCGGGCGCTGCGTGAGCAGGCTGGCTACGCGCCGATCAAGCTGCGTCGCAAGGTCTTCGTGCTGGACGAAGTGCACATGTTTTCGCGCTCGGCGTTCAACGCGCTGCTCAAGATCTTGGAGGAGCCGCCGGAACACGTACTCTTCATTCTCGCCACGACCGAAGCGCACAAGGTGCCCGAGACCGTGCGCTCGCGCTGCCAAGTTTTGCCGTTTCGGCGCATTCGCGAAGCCGACATCGTCGCGCGTCTGGGAAAGATCTGCGAAGGCGAGGGGGTCACGGCGGCGCCCGAGGTGCTCAACGAGATCGCGGTTGCCTCGATGGGTGGGTTGCGTGACGCGGAGACCGCGCTGGAGCGCATCCTTCCGCTAGCACAGGAGCTCGACCTCGACAAATATCGCGAGCTGGTCGGTCGGCTCGGGCTGACCCGCGCGGCCGAGCTGGTTGGTGCCTGCTTGGACGGCGACGCCGCTGCGGCGCTCGCGTATGCCGGCGAGGCGGTCGAAACCGGCGTCGACGAGCGCGAGTGCCTGGGCGAGGTCCTGGACGTGTTGCGGCTGGTGTTCCTCCTCGTCGTCGATGGCGTCGACAGCGTCCTGGTGGAGGCCGATGGCGGCTGGCGCGAGACTTTGCAGTCGCTGGCGGAGCGTGCCGATCTGGCGCAGATCGATGCGATGATGCAGATCGTCGTGTTGGCGCGAGAGCGCATCCGCGTCATGGACGACCGGCGCGTGTTGCTCGAGCTCACGCTGGTCCGGCTCGCGCGTGTCGCCGAGTTGACCAGCCTTGGCGAGCTCTCCCGCGCGGCTCCTGCAGCGACCCCGGCGCGCAAGCCCGCCGTCCAGTCGTCGGTCGCGACGGCTTCCAAGCCGGCGCCTTCGCCCAAGTCGGAGCTGCCGCCCACGCCGCGCCCGGATGTCTCCGGAACGCAGGACTCGGAACCCTGGGCCGCGACCGTTGCCCTGGTCCTCGCGGAGCGGCCGCAGCTTGGCGAGGTGCTCGAGCGCGCGCGCCGCGAGTGGGATGGACGCGATCGGCTGTGCCTGAGTTGGGATTCGCTCAAAGGCATCGAGAAGACCCTGGTCACGTCGCGGGCGTCCACGACCTTCCTCGCCGAGCGTCTCGCGGCCAATGCCGGCCGCAAGATCGAGATCGCGATCGATGTCGAAACGGCCGAGCCAGCGAGCAAGCAGCGCAAGGCTTCTGCGCGTTCGTCGCGGGCCAAGTCGGGGAAGCCGTCGGCGCAGGCCAGTGCCACCGGCCGGAAGTCCCAACCCGCCGTGGATGACAAGGACCTTCCGCCCATTGCCAAGACCGTCGTCGACCTCTTCGGCGTGCACCAGATCGAGCGCGAGGAGCCGGACCAGAGTTGACGGCTTCGCCTGGCCCGCGCACGATGTGCGTCGCGGGATGCGACCGCGGCATGGCAGGCGACGCGTTTACGAGGAGACAGCAAGATGGCAGGCGGTGACATGAACCTTCTGAAGCAGGCGAAGCTCATGCAAGACCGCATGGCGTCCCTGCAGGCCGAGTTGAAGGAACGAATCGAGGAAGGCAGCGCCGGTGGTGGGGTCGTCAAGGCTTACGTCAATGGCCTGCGCGAGGTCATGGGCGTCAAGATCGACCCGGAGGTCATCGATCCGGAGGATGCGGAGACGCTCGAGGAGCTGGTGGCCGCGGCGTTCAAGAATGCGCTCGACAAGGCCAAGGCGTTGCACGAGGCCGAGATGGGCAAGGTCACCGGTGGGCTGAACCTGCCCGGTCTGTCCTTCTAGATCGCGCTGCGGCGTTGTCCCGTCGACCGGAAGCGATCGAGGGTTTGGTTCAGGCGCTGCAGCGTCTGCCGGGCGTTGGTAGTGTCACCGCGGAGCGACTTGCCTATCACCTGATGTCGGTGCGCCGGCAGCAGGCGCTCGAGCTCGCCGATGCCATCCGTCGCGTGCGCGACGAGGTCAAGCTTTGCTCGGTCTGTGCGAACCTCGATCAGTCCGATCCGTGCCGCATCTGTGCCGACGCAGAGCGCGACCGCAGCCTTGTGCTCGTGGTCGAGGGGCCGCGCGATGTGACGTCGTTCGAGGCGGCCGGCTTTCGCGGGCTTTACCACGTCCTGCAGGGGCGCATCGCTCCGCTCGAGGGTGTGCAGGAGCAGGACCTGACGATTCGCGGCCTGCTGGCGCGAGTCGACGCCGGCGACATCCGCGAGGTCTGTTTGGCGACCAATCCGGACCTCGAGGGCGAATCGACGGCCGACGCGATCGCCGGGCTCCTCAGCGGCAAAGCGGTCCAGGTGACGCGGATCGCGCGCGGTATCCCGGCCGGTGCCGGGATTACCCAGGTGCAGCACACGATCCTGGCAGATGCCCTCGAAGGGCGGCGCAAGTTCCAGCGATGATCGGACTACAGCCCCAGCCGCAGGCGCAGCCCGGCGGTAAACGACACACCCTGGCTCGCTGCGGGGTCGACCTCGACGACTTGCCCGTAGAGTTGTAGCCCGCAGACCGCGGACTGCTTCGGGATGAGCATCGGGAACCTTGCGCCGGCCGCCGGGATCGTGACGCCTGCGAAGAAATACGGCTGGCGAAGGTCGACGAACAGGGTCCCTCCCAACGGCGTCACGGTCGGCCTCGAGCCCAAGCCGAGCAGAAGACATCCGTGTGTCGGTCGCCCAAGCGAGTTCGAGGAGCGGATGAAGAACTGCGTCCCGATCCTCGGCGCCGCCGACAGCGACACGGTCGGGACGCCGCGGGTCCCCTTCCAGCCCTTGCCGAAGGTGTTCCACGTGGCGGTGGCGCCGCACCCCGCGCCCGATAGCGGCACGATGTCGTCCAAGTAGTACTCGACGGACTTGAAGGCTGAGAAGTCCGGTCGGTCGACTCGCCTGGACTTGCGAATGTCGAGGAAGATGATGTGGCTCGGGCCGTTGCCGCCGTTGGTCGGAGCAAAGACCAGTCCATTGCCATCGACCGACCCTTGGTCGATGTTGCCGTGGAGAGTCGGGGCGTTCGGCAGCTTGGTGACATCGAGCCGTGCCAAGACCTTCGGGGTCCTGCTAGCCTCGATCTGGGTGATGAACTTGTTCCCGAACGTCAGCAGCGTGTCCGTGTAGCGGTCATAGGCGATCCCATGGATCCCGGTAAGGTTCGTGATCTTGGGAGTCAGCCGCCAGGTCTTCATGTCGAGGAGGCCCAGGGTTCCGCCTCTTCCGGAGCCGCGGGAAGATGTGTAGAACGTGATGCCCTTCGCGAACATGATCTGCGTGACCGTGCCGCCCGTCAGTCGGTGGACGATGGGTTTCCCAAGCTTTGGCTGAATCGGGATCTCGACCAGAGTCGTGGCCGTGAACGCGGAGGACCAGACCGCCTTCTGGGACGGGTCCATTGTCAGGTGGTCGAGGTTTCCGGGCGCCCGCGGGCTGCACCCGATGACGTTTCCGCCTGATGCCTTCGCTGGGTCCACCTCGCAGATCCGGCCGGAACGTTGTCCCGCGAGGAGCAATGTCTTGCGCGGCGAGAAGACGATGCCGTCCACCGCGATGTTCTGGGCGACACCGATGGACGCGCCGTAGGCGAGCGTCTTGCCATCGTAACGGAAGCGGATCCTCTTGACGCGAAACGGGTCCCTACCGCGCCGGGAGCGGCTATAGAACAACTCGCCCTGGATGACTTGGGCCTCCAGAGAGGCATGTAGCCCGGCTGTCGCAACGGCAAGTCCAAGCAGGATTGGCCTCAGTGTCTGCATTCCCATTCGATTCCCTCCGGTCTCCTTGTTTCTATGTACGCGTACAACCACACTTGACACAGCTGTCCGCTGATCCGACAATGAGGATCTCACGTCGGACACCCCATGCATGTAAGAACGTGTGTCTGTACGCACAGACATCGATTTCTTTATTTTTCTAAGTTCTTGTAGACGAGAGGCCGCGCCGAACTATGAAAGACCAGTCCAAACAAGACCTTGAGGCCTTGCGAAGCGCCGCCCAACGATGGCTTCGTCCCGGCTTGGCTCTGCGGGGTCGGCGCGCACAACTGGAGACTTTGGGTGAGCGTGGGTTGGAGTTCTTGCGCAGTCACCCTGACGCAACCGAGCGGTTGCTCTCAGAGAGTCCGCGTCTGTGTCGCATTCTGCTGCACAATCTCGGGCGGATCGCTGTCCGCACGTTGTTGGCCGAAGAGATCGGTGATCCGAAGCGGAGGCAACGGCTGGAGCGGCTGGTGGACGGTCACTCGAGCAGGCGGGGCCCAACGACCTACGTGACGCGTTCCGATATCTGCCAAGAGGGGATCACCGCGATCGTGAGGTCGCTGGAGGCGCGCTGGCCGAGCTTCGAGACGGAGGCGGCGTTGGATGCGTACGTCAGGAAATCGGTCAGGAATGCCTATCTAAGTCAGGTCCGGAGTTCCACGCGTGAGCGCGAGCGGCGGGCGACGCAAAGCGGCAACGACGCGCTTGACACGCTGGTAGGCGACGCAGCGACGCCTGACGTGGAATTGGACCAGCGTTCCGCCGAGCAGCGTCGCGCAGAGGACGCCGTCGATCTTCAGCGACGGATCGCCGGCCTGGATCAGCCGTTGCGCATCGTTGCCCGGCTCCGGTGCGACGACGGAAAGTCCTGGACGCAGCTTGCCGACCTCTGGCCGGATGATCGCTCCCCGCCGCAGGCTCGCCAGAGCCGTGCCACGCGAGCCAAGTGGATCCAGCGCGAGGTCGAGGGGCGGCTGGGGTTGTCTTCGGGCGGCGAGACCGAGCAGGACGGTCTCGCGCATGGTTGAGCCGCGGAACGAGTCTTGGCCGGAGATTCCGGGTTACGAGATTCTCGGAGAGATCGGAGATGGCGCGCAAGGCGTGGTCTATCGAGCGCGCCAGGAGCAGGTGGATCGAACGGTCGCGATCAAGGTGCTAAGGTTCGCCGGGAACTCCAAGAGCGGTGCGCCGCGCGTTCGCTTTGACATCGAGGGTGAGAGCCTGGCCAAGTTCTCGCATCCCAACATCGTCGAGGTGTACGACGCTGGGTCGTGCAAAGACGGGCGCCCGTTCTTGGCCATGCAGCTGGTCGAGCCGCCGACGCTCGAGGGCGTCCTGGAGCAGCGCAAGAAGCTCAGCCCCAAGCAGGCCGCGAAGCTGACCCTGATCATCGCTCGGGCGCTTACGCAGATCCATCGCGCTGGCATCGTGCATCGCGATCTGAAGCCCGGGAACGTTGGCTTTCGCGCCGTCTCCGGAGATCAGGATGGCGACATCGCTGGCCTCGGCACGCCGGTGCTGCTTGACTTTGGCCTTGTCTGGACCGAACAGCATCCGCGGCTCGCGCTGAGTCTTCCGGGCGAGCTCGCAGGCACGCTGGAATACACGGCTCCAGAGACCACCGTCGCCGAGCGACGCCGCGAGATTGGACCACAGACCGACCTTTGGTCGCTCGGCGTAATTCTGTACAAAATGCTGCTCGGAGTGCGCCCGTTCACCGCGGACGTCGGGTGTCTGGCCCAGCAAATCCGTATCGACGACCCGCCCGCGTTTCGCCATGCGTGTTCGGCGCCGGAGGGGCTTCTGGCGATCTGCGGAAAGTGTCTCGAGAAGAAGGCGTCGCGGCGTTACGCCGACGCGGCTGCGCTCGCGGAGGATCTCGAGAGCTACCTGGAAGGACGATCGGTCGAGGCACCGGCACTCAACCGCCGACGTCGTTGGGTCCGCTGGTGTGGCCGTCACAGGCGCTCGGTGGCCGCGGCCGGGCTGGTCTTCGTCAGTCTGGGAGCGGCGGCCGGCGTGAGCTTCGTTGCTGCCAAGCGCTCGGATCGCGACGCCAAGGTGGCACTCGAGGCGTTGACCGCCGTCACCGAGCAGATCGCCGGAGATCCGCGTTTTCGGAGCCTTGGTCTGGCCGACCTCCAGCACACCATGTTGGAGAAGGCGCTTCCGCAGCTCTTGCACTATGTCGACGAGGGTGGGCGCGACGCGGCCGACGAGTTGCATGGTCGCGCGTTGATCGACATCGGGCGTGTGCTCGTCCTGCTCGGACGGCACGCGGAGGCCCTTCGCGTCGTGAAGCGTGCTGAGTTGATCTTCTTGCGGCGGGTTGCGCTTCCGGGGCCGCACCGCAGCTCCGACTACGGGCTGGCGCTGGCGCGTGCGAGGAAGGGGCCGATCTTGGCCTCGGTCTACGCAAAACCCGACGAGGCGCTCGCGTCGATGAAGCAGGCATGCG
>CAYSWE010000033.1:0-17559 GCA_964434515.1 uncultured Phycisphaerales bacterium
GACTCGAAACCAAGGTGGAAAACGAGATGTTCTACGTCCGCGTCGCCAAGCAAGCGACCCACGCGTGACGCCCGGACTCAAGGGCCTGGGCGAGTGGCTGCGTGCGCGCTGGGATGGCCCGCGGCAGTTCCAGGCGTTCCTCGACAAGCCACTGCCGCGCAACGTCTCCTGGCTGCACACACTTGGCAGCCTGCTACTGTTCTACCTCGTGCTCCAGGCGATCACGGGCGTCCTGTTGGGGCTCTACTACAGCGGCTCGCCCGATCAAGCGTATGCCAGTGTTCATTACATACGCAACGAGCTCAGGTTCGGGGCACTCGTGCACTCATTGCACAAGCACGGCGCGGGGTTCATCCTCGTCACGGCGGTGCTGCACCTGGCACGCTCCTACTTCCTCGCGGCCTATCGTCGCCCGCGGGAGCTGGTCTGGTGGTCGGGCCTGCTGCTGGTGCTCGTGCTGGCGCTGTTCGCGTTCACCGGGCAGCTCCTGCCATGGGACCAACGGGGCTACTGGGCGACGGTGGTTGGGATTCGCATCGCGTCGAGTACACCGCTGGTCGCGGACGCAACAGAGCAACTCCTCACAGGAGGCTACGGCGACATTGGCGCAACGACGCTGAGTCGCTTCCTGATCCTGCATGTCTGCGTGCTTCCGGTCGCTCTCTTTGCATTGGTCGGTCTGCACCTCAAGCTACTGCAGAAGTCCGGATCAGCCGGACCTCTGTCCGGAAGTCCAGAGCCGCTGCATGCCTTCTTTCCGCGCCAGGCGTTCAAGGACCTGATCGTTTCCGCGGGCGGAGCCCTCGTGCTGTTCCTGGTGGCTTGGTTCTTTCCGTTCGGCGACAGCGGACCGGCGGCCCCGGACGCGACAGGATTCGTGCCACGACCCGAATGGTACTTCTACGCGCACTACGAACTCCTCCGCATGCTCCCCGCGGGCCTGCAAGGCCTTGGAACCTGGCTGCTCCCTGGCGTCGTCCTCGGCGGACTGTTCGCGTTACCGCTGATCGACCGTGGCGAAGACCGAGCGTTCGGCAAGCGACGGCTCCTGACCGTGCTCGGTCTCGGCGTCGCGATCGGCGCCGTCGGACTCACGATCACCGGATTCGTCGCTGAAGCCCATGAGGAAGCGCCGGCAGTCGAGAGTTCGGACAAAACCGGCAGCGAACTGTTCGTGCAACACAAATGCATCAAGTGCCACACGATCGACTCGAACGGCGGCGACAAAGGCCCCAACCTCAGCCACGTCGCCAGTCGTCTACGCCCGGGTTACCTGAAACCGTGGATTCGCAATCCGCGGAAATTCAAACCTGATTCCGAGATGCCCTCCTTCGAGGGAAGCGAGCAGGAACTTGCTGTGCTCACGGCGTATCTGCAGTCGCTGAAGTGATCTTGACACAGAGAAGGAGAAGAAGAGATGTTGAAGTGGTTGGCATTGGCGGCGATCGCAGCTGTCGGCTTCGGATTGCAGACACCGTCGTCCCAGAGTTCCAAGCCGTTCGGTGGAACCGAAGACGTCGCGTTTGCGCGCGATACGTGGAAGGCGATGAAGGGCTACGAGAACTGGAAGCTCACGACCAAGATCTACAAAGGCGCGAGCCCGCACGGAAAATGGGTCCGCCTCTATTCGACGTTCATCAAGGTTCGCGGCAAGAGCTACGCGATCATCGTCAAGGACAACTACGGGGGTCGCGGTGCCACGCCAGAGCGCATCGCCAAGGACCCACACAAGTGGTTGAAGGCCATCACCGTCATGATCCGACGCGAGGCCGGCTACGATGCGCCAAACCAGGACTGGTTCTGGGCGAAGTTCTCCCCCGACGGCGAGATCGACAAAAACTCCAAGGGCATGCGCCTGGCCGGCCGCGTCGCGAAGGGCATGAGTCGCGGATGCATCAGCTGCCACTCGCAGGCTGGTGACGACGACTATCTGTTCTCGAACGACCGCTAAGAAGGGGCGAGAGTCCGTTCGCCCGCAAACTTGGGACGGTTACGGACTGGACTCGATCGCCCAGACTCGGCATGATCCTACGCCCGAAATCGGCTACGCAAGACCCGTGGTCGCCAGGAACGTGGGAAAACAACGATGAAACAAGGCAAGCACCCGAAGTACCATCCCGTCGTCTTTGTGGACGGCGCGGCGAACTTCGAACTCAAGACCAACTCGACGATGACGAGCAAGGAGACGCGCGAGATCGACGGCGTCGAACACTTCGTCGTTCGCGTCGAGATCTCATCGGCATCCCATCCGTTCTATACGGGCAAACAGATGTACGTCGACAGCGCCGGTCGCGTCGAGAAGTTCCTGAAGAAGTACAAGAAGAAGGACGCGGGCAAGTAGCCGCGAGCGCGCGGCGGCTCAGTCCCAGTCGCGATAGCGCAGTTCGTCGATGCAATCCACCAAGCGCCCGAAGTGCGCTGGCCCAAAGCACGACTCGACGGCGGCGCGACGGCGCGCCTGCACCGCATCTGTGTGCAGATCGCCGTCGAGCATCGCCAAGGTTGCGCGATCGAGCGCCTCGACATCGGCGGCGTCGTCCACGACGCGCCCGATGTCTCGCTCGACAAGGTAGCTCGAGGCGCCGTTGTGCCGTGTCGTAACGACGGGCAAGCCGGAGGCCAACGCCTCGAGAACCGCAAAGCTCAGGTTGTCTTCCACACTCGGAAGCAACAGCACATCGCAGGCGTGCATGAGCGCCGGAACGAAGTCCACGTGGCCAAGACCAATGAGGCCGCGGTGCATCCCATCCCAGCGTTCCGTCCCATGCCCAGCCAACACGAGGTGCGCGGCGATCTTGCGCGCCCGAAGCCGCTCCAGCACGTGCCGCGCCGCGCGCAGGCCTTTTCGAATGGGATCGTTGCCAATCCAGAGAACACACACATCCTCCGGATCCAGCTCGAATCGCCGCCGACTGGCAGCCCGCTCTGCGTCAGTCGGAATCGTGAAACGGCCGGCGTCCACGGGCAAGCCCAGGACCTCGAGCGGGCCGGCGTAGTGGGGAAAACGGGCACGGATTTCGTCACGAACGAGCGTCGAGCTGGCTAGCACCGGACGCCCCGTAGCAAAGAACGCGCGCTCTCGAGCGAGAAAGAAACGCGTCTTGCCCGACAGCGCACGAGCGATGCGCTTGGGTATGGCTAGCCACCCAGGTTCCGCCCGACGCCGCGCCGCAAGCGAGGAGACCAGCAAGCCGCCGAGCGGCAAGAACGCGTTCGCTGTTGCGCCCGGGTGGCGAAAGCTGACCAAGAAACCGTGCGCGCGCGCCGCCGCCCGCGCATCGACATCGCGGTAGAAGGCCCTACCGCGCGTCTTCGATTCGACGAGCGCCGCGCCCGCGGGCACGCGCGCACGCGCCTCGCCGCACAGGACCTCGACCTCGCGACCAGCGATCACCAAGGCCTGGACCAGCTGTGCCGCGTAGGCCTCCAGTCCACCGCGATCCGGATCCCATACGTCGAGAACGATCGTGATGCGCGGGTCCATCACCGAGCGTAGGCGACTGCGGCGTAGCTCACGACCTGCGAACGATCGGACGCGACAGCCTGGCCGTAGTCGAGCACGTGACCGCTGCCAACGCCGTGCACAGCTTGCACGAGTCGTGTCGTCCAATAGATGGGTGCCGTGCCACAGATTCGCCGCGTGTTGCCATCGCCTTCGACGTGCTCGACGAACTGCGCGGCGCGGCCTTCGGCCACCAGAGCAAGGCTCGCTCGATCCCGCTCGTCGATGTTCGCGAGGAGTCTGTCACCAACCGGTTCCGGGTCGCCGAAGAACGGTCCCTGGTGCGACAAGTCCGCGCCGGCCACGAAGACCACGCGTGCGCCGGCATGCTCGCGCTCGAGAGCAACGGCCGCGATCGCGGCGACGACACGCTGGACCTGCGCGTCTTGGTCCGGTGCCGCCCCGAGGTGGCCGGTCAGGAAGGGCGCGATCCGAGCCGGCCTCTCGCCCAAGACATGACGCAAAAACAGCACCTGGAACTCGAGCGAGTGCTCGTTGCCATGCAGCATCTCATGGGCAAACGGGGCAGGGCCGAGCGCTGCAGCAACCGCATCGACGAACTCCCGATCCGTCGCGAGCGTGCCGAGCGGCGTGACGAAGTCCTTGCGCGTTGGCACGAGGAAGTTTGGCGCCGACGAGGGCCCCGCAGGAGGACAGCAGTGCGACGTGCCAAACAGCACGTAGAGGTCGGCCGGCGCCGTACCCGCGAGCCAACCATAGGCCGCGCCGTAGCCGTCCTCGCCACGCGCCAGATCGATGTGCGGCGCGATCAGGCCAGCCGCCGAGCGCGTCGATCTCGTAACGTCCCGCCGCTCGACGATGCCGTCCAGACGGGCACGACAGGCCGCCGGGTTCGCCGGATAGCCAGCCGAGCCGGCATGCCGCGCGGGCCTCGCCTCCAACCGATCCCACGCCGCACGCTTCTCCGCCTTGGCGCCGCGAGCCCGCTCGCCCTCGAGACACAGGCCTCGATCGAGGTCGTCCGCGATTTTGCGAACCGCATCGGCGCTGATCGCCTGACCGTGCCGGCTACTGAGTTGGCGGGCGATCTCCTCGCAGGTGGCCGCGCCATTGAAGGTCGCCAACACTGGGATGAGCCCGCGCGGGACAAAAACTTGGCCGTCGAACAGGCCCTCGGGATCCGTGAGGAGCACGCCGTCATCCCCCCCCTCGGACCACGGCTGGAGATCGAGAGCTCGAAGGCAAGGTCGCAATTCCATGGCACCAGGATGGCGGCATCGGCGCAGGTTTTGATAGAAGAAATGACTCCGACACGTTTCTTCTGCCCTCGCGTTCCTTTGGCGGCGAGTGCGGCTATGGGATGCTATGAACCCCATGGTGACTCCGGAAACCTCCAAGATGTGTTCGCCTTACCTACTTCACGTCTACAAGGACGGCGAGCGGACGACGCACAGGTTCTCCAAGTCGGAAGTCACCTTGGGACGGTCGCGTAGCCGCGACGTCCCACTTGCGGAGAAGAGTATTTCGCGCCACCACGTGACCCTCATCCGCGAACCGGGCGGGTTCTCGGTCCGGGATGAGGGCAGCCAGAACGGCACTTACGTCGGTGGCGTGCAGATCGAACCGGGCGAGGTCGCCGAGCTGCGACCCGGCGAGTCACTCCGCATCGGCGGATTCGACATCAGTGTGGAAGAGTTCCCGGAGCCCGTGGACGGCGAGAGTCTGGCCATCGAGGAGACGCGGCACACCGATGGGCCGCTCGACATGGGAACGTTCGCGCGTCTGATCCAAGCCCTCAACGAGGAACTCGACCAAGAACGATTGCTCTCGGTGATTGTCGACGCAGCGATTCGCACGACCGAGGCTGAGCGCGGCTTCCTCGTCCTCGGCAAGGTTGACGAGTTCGCGATTCCCGTGGCGCGCAACTTTGTCGGCGAGGCCTTGGACGCCCCCGAGACTCGCATCAGCAAGACGATCGTCCAGGATGTGCTCGGCGACGGCGATGCGCGCCTGACGGTCAACGCGCAATCGGACGAGCGCTTCCGGGCCCTCAAGAGCGTCGAGGACCTGCGGCTGCGCTCCGTCCTGTGCGTGCCACTGCGCGTGCGCGGCACGATCGAGGGTGCGCTCTACCTGGACAACCGCCTACAACAGCACGCGTTCACCGAGGAGGACCGGAGTCTGCTGGTCGTGCTGGCGGACATCTCGAGCGTCGCCATCCGCAACGCGCGCCTCGTCGCGGACCTGCGCACCAAGAATCAGGCGTTGCTCGAAGCGCATGATCGGGTCGCCGAACTCAACGCCCGGCTCGAGGGTCGCGTCAAGAAGCAGGTCACCGAACTCAAGGAGGTCCGGCTGGAGCTCGAAGCCTCGCGCAAGGCGCTCGGGCTACGGCACGACTACCGCTTGATTGTCGGCGAGTCGGAGGCCATGCGTGACATCTTCCGACTCCTCGATCGCTACGTCGAATCCGACGATCCGGCGCTGGTCCTCGGTGAGTCGGGCACCGGCAAAGAACTCATCGCCCGCGCGCTGCACGAGCAAGGCCGACGGGCCGAGGGTCCGTTCGTCTCCGAGAACTGCGCCGCCCTTCCTGAGGCTCTGCTCGAGAGCGAACTCTTCGGCTACGAGAAGGGCGCGTTCACTGGAGCGACTCGGACGCACCACGGCCTGTTCGAGCAGGCCCGCGGCGGGACACTCTTCCTCGACGAGATCGGCGACATGTCCGCCGATCTGCAGGCCAAGCTGCTGCGCGTCATCCAGGAGAAAGAAGTGAGGCCGCTCGGTTCCAACCGGACCATCGCGATCGACGTTCGCCTCGTCACCGCGACGCACCGCGACCTCGCCGCCATGGTCAAGCAAGGGTCCTTCCGTGAGGACCTGTTCTACCGCGTGCACGTGCTGCCGCTCAGACTTCCCCCGCTGCGCGAGCGAGCCTCGGACATCCCGCTGCTCGTGCGCCACTTCCTGCAAAAGTCCTGCGTCGAAGCCAAGCGGCCCGAACCCAAGCTCGACCCGCGGACGCTCGACCTGTTCTCAAACTACGGCTGGCCAGGGAACATCCGCGAACTCGAGAACGAGATTCGCCGCGCCCTGCTCTTGGCCGAAGGGGTCATGCTCCCGGAGCATCTCTCCGAACACATCCAGAACCCGTCCCTGGGCCTCGATGAGTCCTCGCCGCTACCCGCCGAGTCCGGCACGACACTGACGAACCTGGTCAAGAGGCTCGAGGAAACCGAGATTCGCCGCGCCCTCGCCCGAGCCGAGAACAACAAGTCCAAGGCGGCCGAACTCCTCGGGATCTCCCGGTTCGCACTGCAGCGCAAGCTGGAGAAATTCGGTCTGTAGCGACTGCCCCACAAGAAAGCTGCGAAAAAGCCTGACGGCTCTTTGGTCCTCGCCCGCTGTCTCCATGACGCAAACGAGAGACCAACCTTGAACACACACCAAGACGCCACGACGGTGGTAGATTTCGCCCGCACCCCCCGGGGCATGCTGCGCGGCGGCGTGGCCCTGACCGCCGTCCTGCTTGCCACGATGCAGCCTTGGCCGCCTCGCCCGCGGCTCCGTATACGCACGTTCGTCGGGCCACGCAGCGTCGCCGCGGGCCAGAGTTGCGCGATCACTCTCGTCATCACCGATCGTGTCGGCACGCCAGTGCCAGCCGCGAGCGTCCGGCTCACCGCTTCGTCCGGGACACTGACCCAGCGGGGCCACACGCCGGCCGCGCAGCTGCTCGTCACCACCGCCCAAGATGGAACGTCATCGGTGCGCTGGCATGCGTCAGGTCCCGTGACGCCCACGACCACGATCGCGTTGCTCGTGCTGGCAAACAGCTACCGTCGCGCTCGACACTCGATCACGATCGCCGTGCGGCCGCGCCCCTAGCATCCGCATCCCCAGCGTCCGGGTCGACCGAGTGCGCGAAGAACTCACGTGGCGACATCTGGAAGATCGTAGCCACGATGACGTTCGGAACTCCTTGGACCAAGTCGTTCCACTCTTGGCAGATCTTGTTGTAGAAGTTGCGGCTGGCTGCCAGCTTCTCTTCGAGCGCCCATAGCCGATCATGCAGATCCCTGTACAGCTGATTCGCCTTCAACTCGGGATAGCGCTCGGCGAGGCCAATGAGAGCCTTGGAAACGACGCGCTGCTCTGCATCCCGCTCGATCTTTTCTGACCGGCTTCCACCAAACCGCAGGCGAGCGATGCGCTCGAACAACTCGCGCTCGTGCTGCTGATAGCCCTTCACTACAGCGACGAGATTGGGAATGGTTTGGTTGCGAACCTCGAGGTCAACGTCGATCTGCCGCCACGCGGCCTTCGACTGCTGATCGAGGCGGATCAATCGGTTGTAGCAGGAAACGAACCAGATCGGCGTGAGCACGCCAAGGCCCACGAGGATCGCCAAGAGCCAGTTCGGCTGCCGGCCAAGCTCGCGTGCATACATGAGTGGCGCACCCAAGCCGCCGACAAAGACCGCGAGGTAGCCCACGAGTCGATACCAAGTCTCCGCCGTGTCGCTCCCGCGCAAGAACCGCTCGGGCGTGCGCGTCGTCACCAACAGCGGGATCTCCTTGTAGGGAGCAAAGGTGCCATCCTCGACCCGAACGCCGAGCACCGAGGCTTCCGCGTGCGTGGGCAGCATGAACGCGCTGTGTCGACGGCTGAGCCATTCGTAGTCGGTGCCCGTGGACAACAGATGCTTGAACGCGGCCAAGTGCGCCCGCACATGGATCCTTCCAGAGCCATCCACAAGATCGAATGGAGTCACGTCGCTATCGGTGTAGATCGTCTGCCAATGGCGCGTCGTTCTCGTGCGTCCTCGCGAATCCCGCGTGGTGCGCACAACGAGCTTCTCGATCTTGTAGCTGTAGTAGACGCAAGGCGTCCCAAAGTGCGGACAAGTCAACGGACTCGGCGTATCGATCTTGCCACGAATCCACGCGTCGTCGTGCACGGCGAGCGAATGGATCGGCAGCTTCGGCGCACGCTGGAAGACGAAGTTCTTCCGGTCCAACCGCCGCGACAGGAACAGAAACAACCAACCGAGCAGCAGGCCGGCCGCCGGCGCGACCAAGGCCGTGAACAACGGGTCCGCCACGACGATTGCGACCGTGCTCAGCACGAAACGTCGTCGGAGTGCCAATCACCGCTCGGCGACCGGTACACATGGATGGGCCGTCTGCCGCAACTCCCTGCGAACTTCATTCGCCCAGGTTCGCCCATCGGCCACGAGCGAGCAAGACACCGCCACCGAAGCCGGCCGCAAAAATCTAGTCGCGCCCGCCGCCAGGCTTCGGCTGGGGAGTCCCCTTCCCCTCTTGGCCGGCGGCCTTCTTTGCGCCGTCGCCCTTCTTCTTCTCGATCAACTTCGTCGCGAGCTTCCACTCGTCGAACTTCTCGATGAAGCGACGCTCCTTCGGGTTGGGATAAACGCGGATGGTGAGACGACGCAGATTGATCGCCTTGATCTTGTCCGCTCCCCAACCTTCGCTCGGTGGGAACTCCTTGAGAAGCTTCATCAGCTTGGCATTGCCGGCGGTCTTCTTTTCTTCGTCCGCCAGCTTCTTGGCGAGTCGCTCCGCCTTGGCGGCCGAGCCCACGCCCTTGCGCAGCTCCTGCTGCTTGTTGGCGAGTTCCTTGCGACGCTTCTCGCCGCGCGAACGCGCCGCACGCTCGCGCTCCAGGATCTTGTCGCGGATCTCCTTGATCTGCACGTCGCTCAGCCGGCGCAGGACCTTGTAGGTCTTGATCATCGTGTATGGCAGGAAGATATAGCCCGACGTATCGTTGTAGTACCAGAGACGCAGCCCCGCCCCTTTGGCGGTCATCTCGGCCCGCACGAACTCGAGGCCAGCCGGCCGCTCGACAAACAAGCCGTCCTTGACGACACCGACCATGAGCTCGCCGTTCCGCAGGCGAACGCGCACCTTGACGTGCGTGCGGAGCACCGTCCCTGCGCGCATCTGTGCGCGGTAGGTCTGGATCCTCTTGCGAATCTCCTTCTTGCGCTGCTCGTAGCCCTTCCGCTCGTCGCTCGTCCGCTTAGGGACGGCGGCGCCGGTCTTGCCACTGGGAACCGTCGCACGCTTGGAACTCGGCGGCTTGTGTCCGTCCCCCTGCGCCGCCGCGACGCCGGACATCGCAACGAACAGCAACAAGCTCGGCACTACCGTCTGCATTCTGAACATGACCGTCTCCGTGACTCAATCGACCATACTCTCTATCGGCTCGTTCGGGCCGCGGCTTCGAGCCCTTCTCGAACCATTCCGTAGGGAATGTCGCGTCCCCAATCCCATCGATGGTGAGGGACAAGCCGCACGGCTATCATGGGGCCATGCTAGCCGTCTCCGTCCCTGTCCTACTCAGCCTCGGCGTGATTGGCCTGCCGCAGCGCCGCTCCCAAGGCGATGCCGCGCCACAGACGGTCGTGACGCCGGCGGGCGAGGTGCGTGTGCTCTCGAACGACGAAGCCAAGCGCCTGGTCGTCCGCTTCAAGAAGCTCGTGCTCTCCTCCAAGTCCCTTGCGGCGGAGAGAAAAGCCGCGAAACGGAAGAAGAAAAAGAAGAAGGGTAAGACTAAGCCGCCGCGACGCGCCGCCGGCACCACAGGGTCCTTCCTGACACGCCTGGAAGAAGTCGAGCAGCTGCAGCGAGTCCAGCACAAGGCGCTTGCCCCGTTGCTCAAGGCGGTCCTGCTCCATGACCCGCACGACGCGGTCCGCATCAAAGCCGCACAAGCGCTCCTCGCCCAGCCCAGGGCCGAGGCCGTGCGCATCGCCACGACCCTGCTGCAAGACCCACAGTTCCGCCGCCGAGGCTCGCTCGCCGGACCGCTGATCAAGCTGGTCTCGTTCTACGGCGCGCCCAAGCCGTTCTGGGACGACCTCCGAAAGCGCTTCCTCGAACTCGGAGTTCGCGGTCAGCAGGAGTTCCTCGTGCATGTCGGCAAGGCAGCGGACTGGGACAGCGCCGAGTTGCTGCTTCGGCACATCGACCCTCCGGCGCCCGCAGCGGTGCAGCCCCGCTCCAATCCCCCCCGGGAGTATTGGAAACGCCGCTGGCAGAACTGGCGGGCATTTCGCCCACAGCTGAACGACGCCTGTCAGGCGCTCTTTGGCACCGAGTTTGAGAGCCGCAAGGCCGCGGAGGCCTGGATCGAGAAGCACGGCGGCCTAGCCGCGCTGCGCAAGAAGAAAGGCAAGTAGCGGCAAGAAAGCCTGCCCACACCGCCCGGGGAGAGCGTAGACAGCACAGTCAGACGCGCCAACAGCCCCCCAAAGAGCAAAAGCCAGCACTCCGGAGGCGGGAGCACTGGCTTCGGCAGGCTTCAGAGACGAAGACCGATCTTCTTCATGTGCCGCATGACGGCATTACACAGGAATAGAACGCCGTACGGGCCGAGATCGGTCAAGAATTGTATGTCCGCGGTGTAACAAGCGGATGCACAGCGTCGAGCCCAAACTGAAAGCGCCATCCGAGAGGCACGGTGGCATCGAACGGACCTACGGCGTACGCTCGCTTCCGTGACAACCGCTAGTGGTGTGATTCAGACGATTGCGGCCGTATCCGCGAGTCATCGGGCGTCGTGGACAACCAGTCCGCGATGGTAAACCCGCCTCCGATCGCGAAAACCGCGCTGTGGCTCGCCGAGCCCGCGCTCGAAGCCTGCGTCGTGGGTTCGGCGGCGCTAGCGGAAGCCTGTGCTCAGGCAGGACTTACGGCCCCGCCGCGCCCTGCGGACCTCGATCTGGCCTGGCGCCTATCGCCGGAGGAAGGCGCCCGCCTCTGCCACGCGCACGGCCTCGATGCCAAGGCGACGCCAGGCGCTCTCACGCGAGGGACTCTCGGCGTGCACATCGACGGGACCCGCGTCGAGATTACGACCTTCCGTGGCGGCGGAGCCGACTTCCACGCTCGTGTCGCCGCCGACGCGGCTCTGCGCGACATGACGATCGGCGCACTCTATTGGTCGCTCGCGGACGGCGCCATCTTGGACCCGATGAACGGACTGGCCGACTGGCGCGGGCGCTGCATCCGCGCCTGCGGGTCTGCCGCCGACCGGATTCGCGAACATCCGATTCGGCTGCTGCGCTATGTGCGCCGTGCCACGCAGCTCGGCTTCTGGCTCGACAACGCGACGCGGCGCGGGCTGCGCAGCGCTGCGGCGCACACGGCCAATATCGTCCCCGAAGCGCTGGCCGAGGAATTGCGCCGCGTCCTCGTGACGTGCAGTTCCCCGGGCGTGTTCTTTCAAGTATGCGCCGAGGAAACCACGCTCAGCGAGTTTCTCCCAGAACTTGCGCCGCAGTTCGATGGGCGTCCGGCCGGGCGGATTCGCTGGCACCCCGAGATCTCCCAGGCGCTCCACATGGTGCTCGCCCTCAGGACCGCGGCCTCGCTCGCGACCGAACGGGGACTGCGCGAGTCCGAGCGCATTCGGCTCGTGCTCGGCGTCTTGCTCCACGATCTCGGCAAAGGGACGACTCCAGAGGCGGAACTGCCATCGCATCCGGGACACGAGGCCGCCGGCGTCCAGTGCATCGAATCGCTATTCCGACGTCTGCCGGCGCTCGCCTCGAAGCGAACCAAGACGTTCTGCAAGAACATGGCTCGCGACCACCTTCTACTGGCCGGTCTGCGCCGCCTGAAACCCGGCACGCTAGTCGACCTCTGGGATCGCGATCTCGCGCCAATGCGCGACGATCACAGGCTACTCGCAGCCGCAGTGCGCTGCGATCGCGAGGGACGTCTGCAGCCGAGCTTGCTCGGTCTACCCGTCGCAGACACACCCGCCGAGACGCCAGACGCTCTTGAGCAACGCATCGCCAACGATCTCGAAGAACTCGACTCCGTGCTACGCGGCGTGTCGGGCACGGCATCGGCCGAACTGTTTCCAGGAGATCCCACGAGGCTTCGATGCCACCTTCGTGCCGCTCGCTGCCAGGCTCTTGCCGCCGCTGGATATTGCGAACGACGTCGGTGATCGCGATCGCACGGTCGAGAATCGGAAGAGGTGCAATGAATTCAGTCGTGCTGCCAATGCTCTGCCTACTCGTGCTCGTCTCTTGCAGCACGGTGAACCGAACGATCCAAGCCGTGGATGACGAATCCCACGGTGTCGAAGTCAAACCGACCTTCGTGGGCAACAAGTCCGTGGAATCGCGCGCACTCCTGGCCATCGTGCACAAGGACCTGCTCGCACTCTCTCGGGATCCAAAGAATGATGCGCACATCGACGCGGCAACGGAGAAGCTGATCTCGTTCTACCGTGACCAAGGGTTTGCCGACGTCCGCGTGACACGCAAGGTGCACGAGTCGCGCATCGATTCGTCGATCGACCTGCGCTTTCGCATCGAGGAAGGACCTCAGGTCACGGTCGAAGACATCCGGCTCGAGGGCAACCACAGCTTCACGCAGGCCGAACTGTTTCAGCTCTGGCGCCGCCGCAACTCTGGAGCGCTCGCGCTCGGCGATCCGCTGTTTTCGCGGCAACGCCTGCTCGAGTTCCGTGAAGCGATCCGCTTGCGCTACCAGGCAGCCGGCTACCTCATGGCCCGGGTCGATGAACCCATCATCGAACGGGACCGCGCGCGCAACACAGTGCGCGTGCGAATCTCCATGCGCGAGGGGCCACTCTACTCGATCGAAAAGTTCGAGGTCGACAAGCGCATCCAGGACGCACTGGGCCCGCGCCTTCCGCCACCGCCGATCCACAAGCCCTTCGGAACTCCGCTCGTCGATGGCTACCACAAGACCGTCGTGGCGCTGTTGCGCGACCTCGGCTACCACCAACCCAAGACGCGGGTGCTAATCGCCGCGGAGGAAAAGAAGAGCCGTGTCCAGATTCGTCTAGAAGGCGATCCGGGCAAGGTCGTGCGCGTCGGCGAAATCGTCATTCGCGGGAACAAGAAGATCCGCAACGCCGAGATCCAACCGCACATCGAGTTGGAGACCGGCGAACGATTCAGCGGAACACTCGAAGATGCGACGCTGCGGAGCCTGATGCGGACAGGACTCTTTCGACGCGCCAGGGCCGTGCATACGAAACTCGACGACGACTCGATCCGAGTGGCGATCGAAGTCGAAGAGTTGGCGCGCTTTCGCCTCGAAACGCAGATCGGCTACGAGACCTACGAGAGTATCCGCGGTGGCCTACGATACTCCGAGCGCGACTTCCTGAGCAGCGGCAAGGACATCGACGCAGGTGTCAAAGTGTGGCATCGCGGCTGGCGCGCCGATGCCGGTCTTACACAACCAGAGTTGCTCGGCTCCGGGATCGACCTGACCCTGTCCGGGAGAATCGGACGCCGCCGCATGCCTTCCTTCGTGGACAAGTTTGCCGGCGGCGCGCTGAGCGCCTCGCGCCAGTTTTCGCGCGAACTGGCCGGGCGCTTCGGCTACGAGTTCGTGAGCCATGACGATTCGCGCACGGACACGATCGACCCCGGCGCCCGGCTGATCGAGTTCCAGGCCGCCAAGCTCTTCGTGAATCTGGAACACGACACCCGTGACAGCAAGTGGTCGCCGCGCTCGGGACACCTCGGCAACCTGCGTTTCGACTGGGCCGACGACGGCCTCGGCGGCGACGTGACGTTCTCCCGCGCAAGCCTGGACGGCACGGCGTTCGTTCCGTTCAGCAAATCCATCCGCTTTGTCTTCGACGGTCACATCGGCCTGCTATGGCCGGGCGAGGGTTCCGGCAGCATCCCCCTGCAGGAGCGCTTCTTCGCCGGCGGCCAAGCCAGCGTGCGGTCGTTTCGCGAAGCCCACCTCGGCCCCACGGACGTCCATGGCGAGCCCATTGGCGGCGAATACCGCAACGTGTTCCGCGCCGAAGCAAGGGTGCTGCTGCGCCGTCCGTTCGAGGGTGCCGTGTTTGTGGATGTAGGGAATGTCGGGCGCAAGGTTGAGGACTGGGGCTTCTCGAACCTGCGCTACGCGCTCGGGGTAGGCATCGGCTACGCGGTTCCTGGCGGCCTCCCGGTCCGCTTCGACGCAGCCTGGAACCCCGACCGAGTGGCTGGCGAACGAGAGTGGGTCTTGCAGCTACTCGTCGGCTACCCGTTCTGATCCTCGAGCACACGCGCGAAATCGGGCTGACCTACGGACGCCGCAGTCCGTGCTAGAATCGATCGCATGATGCCCCCCAATGACACCACGCTCCTCTCGATGCCCCGGGCTTTCGCTCTCCTGGCCCTTCTCACGGTTGTCAGTACGACTCGTGCCCAAACGACGCCCGACGACCCGAACCGCGTCCTCGTTGTCTACAACGCCGCCTGGCCCGACCAAGACGGGAACGGCGTCGGCGACTCTTTGGAGGTCGCGCAGCACTATGCGATGCGCCGGCACGTCCCGCGGACCAACCTGCTTGGTCTCAAGCTCAGTTCGACCAACCGGATTCGCATTCCCGGCAACGCGACGACGAGTTGGACCTACTTCCACGACAACGTCGTAACCCCGCTCAACGCTAAGCTGACCGCTCTGGGCGCGAACAAGATCGATAGCCTCCTACTTTGCTACGGCGTACCGCATCAGATCATCTCGACATCCAGGAGTCAGTCCTACCGCGCGCTCGACTCGCTACTCATCGCGCCCCAAAGTCTCGGCACGCGAGCAGGCTGGGGATTCAACGGCTGGTGGCGAAGCAATCCATACTTCGAGCACTCCCCAGGCGTGGGGGTCGATCGAGGCCGATTCGATCACCGCAAGTATCAGTATCTTGGGCGGCCCTACTACCTCGTGAGCCGCATCGACGGCATTCACATGGACGCCGCCAAAGACCTCGTCGACGCTGCGATCTACGCCGAAACGTTCGGTAGCAAAGGCGCCGGAAAGATGGAAGGTACGGCCTACATCGACAGCAGGCACGGCTTCAAATCGGACACCTATCTCAAGACGAACTACCCCAACTACCCAGGATTCCGGACGTTCCAGCTTTGGTCGTATCGAATGTCCTACGGCAAGCTCCTTCCAGGCAAAGTCGGCTTGCCGGTGAAGTGGGAGTACTCGAACTACGAGATCGGCGAGCGCAACTCGGCAAACAAGGTGCTGGCCCGTTGGTCAGACCAGACCCCCGCGGCAGCAGCTCCGGATGCGTTGCTCTACTTTGGCTGGTACAACTACATTCAGTACTTGGATGTTTGGACCTGGTTGCCCGGCTCGGTCGCCTGTGACCTCAACAGCAACTCGATCCGTGACTTTCATAACCCAAAAAGGTCACGCAAGGCCTTCCTCTCCGAGGCGTTCGAGCTTGGTCTGACTGCCGGTTGTGGCGTCATCGCGGAACCCTACTTGTCCGGACACGCGCGGCCCGAGATTCTGCTCTACTACCTCATCGAGGGCTACACCTTCGCCGAAGCCGCGGCGCTGGCAGATCCGGTGATCTTCTGGCGCGGAGTCCGCATGGGTGACCCGCTCTACACGCCCTTCAAGAAGACGCACGTGCGACGCAAGGACACGAGCGCACCGCCGTTGCCCAGCAGCAAGACGCTCGTCCGCGGCACGACGACGGCCACCCTGTCGGTGCGTATTGCTCCCTCAGGAACCGATCCGGAGCTGAGTGTCGCCACGATTGCCTGGGGCAAGACGCCGGCGCGGACGCAAACAACCCGCAGTCGGACGGCATTCCACCGGCGCCACGACCTCGTCGTCCAGACGCTCGACGCGAAGTGGCCGGGCTACCACGCGCGGACCACCGTGACCGATCCGGCCGGCAACCGGACGACGGGGCGCCCGTTTGCATTCACGGCTCGGCCGTTCCAGGCGGTCGAAGCGCGAGTCCTTGCAGTCCAACCTTCGATCCAGGTCGGTGGCCCACTCGATCTACGCTTCTCGGTCGCTGCCAAGCCTGACCTGACCAAGATCACAGTCTTCCGCTTCGAAGCGCGCGCGCCCGGGAGTTCGCAATGGGTCGACCTCACCGGCGCGGCGACAGCGCTTTGGAGCGACCTTGGCATTGGTCAGGATCTCGAATGCCTGCTGTTCCGGCTGCACGTTCCCAAGTGGATCACGGCGCGCGGAACCTATGCGTTCCGCCTGCGAGCGGGGACGGCGGCAGCAAGCTCCGTGGGCAACGCAACCATCGTCGTCCGGTAGATCACTTCACCACGACGGTGATGCTGCCGTTGCTCGACCGCAACTTGGATTCGACACCTTCGCGGGGAAACGTAAGGATGCCGTCGCGCTTGCCGAGCTTAGACTTGACGTCGGCTTGGGTCTGGTTGGTGAAGCGCACCCCCCCCGTTGCTCGTGCGCAGAGACAGGCGACCAGCGAAGTGCGGCCCAACCGTCGCCCGAATCGACCCATTACTGGTACGTGCGAGGAGCGGGCCGGTGCTCGACGCGTCGAGCTGCACGTCGATGCGCCCATTGCTCGTTTGGATCGTTGCGGGCCCAGTAATGCGCTCGGCGCTCACGGTGCCATTCGAGGTGCGAACGTCGATCGCTCCGTCGTGCTGGTCGACGGTGATCGTCCCGTTGGAACTCGACGCTTCGAGTTTACCCGAGAGGGATCGAGCCGTAATCGAGCCATTCGATGTCGTCAGCTTCGCGCCGGCCACGGACGGCAACCTCACGACGAAGCTGGCTCTCTCGCGGGTGCGCCTCCGCTCGGGAAACTCGGCGCGCACGATCAGCAATTGGTCAACCCCGCGGTCGCAGTGCACCTTGATGTCGTGCACTCGTCGATCGGCTTCCGCCTGCGAATCGCCGGTGGCAACGATCGACGCAACGACCTCGACATCCTTGCGCCCAGCCTCGGCCAACACCTGAATCGAGCCATTGTGCGCAACAACCCGGAGCGCCGCGTGCTCGACCTGAGCCACGTGCAGCGTCTGGGTTCGCTTCGCCTGGAACGGATCCGTAAGGAGGCAGCCGCCAGCCGGAAGGCAGGCGGCCGAGAGAGTTGCAAGTGAGAGCAAGGTGGCTGCGTTCTTCATGATGTCTCCGAATCGGTGGCGATACGCGCATCTCCCACTGGAATTCGCGAACCGGAACTCGGTTCTGCCGTCGGCCGGCCCAGCTGCCCCACGACCGAGACAGCATCGTAGCTGTTGCCGATCAGCCGGAGTCTGGGCAAACGACTCAAGGCCG
>CAYSWE010000034.1:0-17537 GCA_964434515.1 uncultured Phycisphaerales bacterium
TGAGCTGCCGCCGACCATGCGTCCTGCGATCGTTCCATTGCCTCCGGAGTGGGAGCTTAACCGTTCGGTGTGCGCGACGAAGCCGGCAGCGGATCAAGCAAATGCGCTCTTTGGGACCAAGAGATTTGCGCGAGCCTTTCGCTCCGCCTGCGACACACGAATTCTTGCGCCAGCCCTCAGTTGGCTTGGCGGGGGCTCCGCAGCCAGACGTCGACGGCGTTGGTGAGGTCTAGGTTGCGCGTCTTGGGCGAGAAGCGCACGCTTTGGAAGTAGAGGTGTGCGCCTATCAGTCGTTCGCCGCCGGGGACACGCAGCGGTTGGAGCAGCGGCGAGCGTAGTGGCATGCTGCCGGCCGATACGACGAACATGGTCGCCGGGTCGATCAGGACTGGAAAGCTGAAGCCTTGCGCGGGTAGACGTTGCGGCCTTAAGGATGCGAGCAGGATGAAGAGCTCGTTGGATTGGAGTTCGAGCGCGAGCGTGAGTTTGCCACCTGGGATGGTCTCGCCGACTGCGCGAAGCCCGGACACTAGGCCCAGCGCCTCGAGCGTTCCTTCGAGGTTGGGCCGGGGGCCGACGCCACCCGCGATCGGTGTGCCGTACCGCCGCAGGACCGCCAGAACTTGGTTGGGCGAGAGCGGCTTTCCGGTTTGGGTGATCGCGACGGATTGGAGGGACGCTGCGATCGAACCGACTTGCGGCGACGCGGCGGAGGTTCCGCCGAAGAACGTCGTGTAGGAGCGCAGGTTCGGCGATTCCGGCGCGCGGAACGCATGGCCATAGGCAGTCGTTGGCACGGAGGATCCCCACGCGCTCAGTTTCACGACCGAACCGTAGTTGCTCCACGTGACCTTCTTGTTTTGTGCGCCGAGCGTGGCCCCGACAATGATGGCTCCCGAGGGGCTCGACTGGGGCAGGTAGCGCGTCCCGTAGATTGCGGTATTGGCCAGGTCCGCCCCCGTGTTCCCGGCCGCGCAGGTGACGACGATCCCTTTGAGCACGGCGATGCGCACAGCATCGTAGGCGTCTTGTGGCAGATCGAATGGCGTGTGGTAACCGCGCGCGCGGTAGTAGACCGCGTGCACCAAGGACGAAGTGAACATGTCACCGGGCTTGGCGATCTTGGTCGCGCGGCTCACGGCGTTGCCGTTGCCGCGAATCGTGCTGGAGACCCATAGCTTGGACCGAGGCACAATGCCGCGGACCCCCTTGTTGTCCCGCGACGCCGAGATCACACCGACCGTGGCCGTCCCGTGGTCGCGCCAGACCTTGATGTCGAGGTACCCAAAACTCTTCGGGCCCAGGATGCGGCTCCGGATGAGCTGCGGCAAGTCTTCGTGGCCGAAGTACCAGGCCGCTTCGACTTGCACGACGTTCTGGTCAGGGCGCCCCTCGACGCCAGCGATGCCGAGCGCCGGAAGAAAACCAAGGCCGCTCGGCGCCGCTGCGAGGTTGCGTTGCGCACCCTCGAGAAACGGCGTTTGGATTGGCGATACGTTGCGGCGATTGTCAGTCGCCGCCTTCGTTGCCTTGGTTCGACCTTGAGCGGGAACGGCGGCGCGCAGGCTGAACTCTGGATAAGCCGTTTCGACGGCCGGGTCGGCGAGCAATCCACGCAGAACACGCAGCGTCTCGTTTCGGCCGCGCGTCCGCACCTGGTAGTAGTTGTTGAGGTCGGGCGGGAGTGCCGCAGCAAGCGCGTGCGCACGCTTCGTGAGTGCCGCGCGCTCCGCCTCGAGGTCCTGGACCGTCCTGGTAAAGACGCGTGCGATCGGCAGTGCCGCCAGCAGTGCGTGGGTCGCTCGCAGGTCGAGTCCGTCCGGACTCGTAAGGTCGGCGCCGAGCCTGGCCTGGCTCGTCCGCGTTGGACCGTGAGCCGGCATGTCCCGAAGCCGGACACGCGCGCCTTCCACGAACTTTACGATCAGCCGATCTTGGTAATAGCTCCGTGGATCCAGACGTAGCTCCTGGGTCTCGCTGGGACGCGTCACGTGACGCGGGCTGCGGACTTGCCCCGATGCCGGACTTGTCGACACGAGCGCAGCAAGGGCGATCGCGGAAGCAGAGGCTAGAGATAGGTAAAGGCTGTGATCCATTCGGTCGAGGCACTCTTAGGCGTGCGTACGAAAACTAGGCGTACCGCTGGTGCTACCGCGTACCCGCGGCGCGCTTCGGTTCATCCATGGGCGGCGTCGGAAGTATACCAGTGGGGCTCACAGTCGCGCCGAGCCGTCCGTATCTTCCACTCGCTCTTGCGCTCGTCGATGTCTTCCCCGCTGCTCCCTTGGAGGTTCCCTGGTGATTCTTCCGTCTGATTCCCCCCTCGTGCCCATGGCATCGCGAGTTTGCTCGCACGTGTTGGTGGGGGTGCTACTCGCCGGTGCCGGTTCGGCCCAGAAGGCGCAACCCTCGGTCGATTTGTCCATGCTGCATCTCCGTCCTGTCGGTCCCGCCGTCATGGGCGGGCGCGTGGTCGACCTTGCTGTCCGCGAGGATCGCCCGAGCACGTTCTACGTGGCGACTGCTTCCGGTGGCCTCTGGAAAACCGTCAACAACGGCACGACGTTCGAGCCGTTGTTTCAACACGAGAAGGTGATGTCCATCGGTGCGATCGCGCTGTGCCAGTCCGACCCGCAGCAGATCTGGGTCGGCACCGGGGAGGCCAACAACCGGAACTCCACGCCCTGGGGCAGCGGCGTCTATTTCAGCAAGGACGGCGGTAAGACCTGGAAATTCAAGGGACTGCCCAAGAGCTACCACATCGGGCGGATTGCGATCCACCCGAAGGACCCCAAGACCGTATTCGTGGCTGCGTGTGGAAGTCTTTGGGGACCGAATCCCGAGCGCGGGCTCTACCGGACTCGGGACGGCGGCGCCACCTGGGAGCTCGTCGTCTCGGTCGACGCGAAGACCGGCGCTACGGAGGTGCGGATCGATCCCGAGAATCCGGACATTGTTTACTGCGCGACGTATGAGCGACAGCGCGACGCCTTCGATGGCAATCACCCGGCGAAACGTTGGGGGCCGGGATCGGGCCTCTACAAGAGTTCGGATGGTGGAACCACGTGGAAGAAGCTGACAAAGGGGCTGCCGACGGTCGACATGGGCCGGATCAGTCTCGACATCTACCGCAAGGATCCGAGCCACGTCTATGCGCTGATCGAGACCGAAAAGATTGGCACCAAGCCCACCGATGCGCCAAAGCCGAAGTTGGGACCGGTGGGGTCGGCGTTCATGGGATTCTCCGGTGCAGAAGACGCCGCGGCCGGCCCGCGTCTCGGGACCGTGGTCCGCGGCGGCCCGTCGGATACGGCGGGCATCGAACAAGGCGATATCGTGATCGAGTTGGCCGGCGTGGGCACTGCAACCTACGCGGAACTCCTGCAGGTGCTCGGCGAGCAGCGCGCCCATGAGAGTGCCAAGGTCAAAGTGCTGCGCGACGGCAAGGTCATCGAGACGCAGGTGACGTTTGGCGACAAGCGCCAGCAACGTGGCGGCAGCGCGGCGTTCGCCGATCGGATCGGTGGGCAAGTCGCAAATCGTCTGCGTCAACAGGGGCCGAGCGGCTTTCAGACAGGCGGGACGTTTCTATCGAAGGACCACGGAGAGACATGGACTCGGATCAACACGCTGAATCCGCGGCCGTATTACTTTTCGCAGATCCGCGTGGATCCGTCGGATGAGAAGAACCTCTACGTTCCGGGCATCCAGTTTCACTTCAGCTTCGACGGCGGTAAGACGTTTCGAACGCGCACCCGGGCGGTCACGATGGCGGGCGTGCACGTAGACTACCATGCCATGTGGATTGATCCCCGCGATGGGAGACACATGCTTCTTGGTTGTGACGGGGGCGTCAATGCGACGTATGACCGGTGCAAGAGCTGGGAAGTGTTCGAGAATATCCCAATCGGCCAGGCCTACCATGCGGTAGCGGACACGCGCCGGCCTTACTGGATCTACGCCGGCTACCAGGACAACGGCAGTTGGGGCAGCCCGTCGGCCACGGGATACACCGACGGCATTGGCAACGAGGACGTATTCAAGGTCGGTGGCGGCGACGGGTTCGTGTGCAGGGTCGATCCCGAGGATCCTGACGTCGTATTCGCCGAGAGCCAAGGCGGAACGATTCGCTGGAGCAACCTCCGGACCGGGCAGCGCGGCGGCGTGCGTCGCGGTGGGAATATCCTCCGGCAGATGCGTGGCGGACGCGACCGCGTGCGGCGCGGTGCTTTCAACTGGGATACGCCCTTTTTTCTTTCGCGGTGGAACTCGCGGACGATCTACTTTGCCGGCGACCGCGCCTACAAGTCCATCGATCGTGGGCGCACGACTACGGCAATCAGCAAGCAGTTGACCAATGCGCCTGTCGGCGAGCCATCCGCTCTGCCGAGCGCGACGGAGTTCGTGGAGTCGCCGCGCAGCCAGGGCCTCCTCTGGGTTGGCACCGACGATGGAAACCTGTGGGTGACTCGAGACGACGGGCGCACCTGGACGGATCGGTCGAAGATCATTCACGCGCTGCTTCCCGGCGGACGCGCGATGTGGGTTGGCGGCATTGCTCCGAGTCACCACAGTGATGGCCGCGCCTTCGTGGCGATCGACGGGCACCGGAGCAACGATCGTCGACCTTACTTGTTTGTCACGGAGGACTTTGGTGCGAAATGGCGCGACCTGTCCAAGGCCTTGCCCGCCGATGCCGGCTCCGTGCATGCCGTCTACGAGGATGACGCCAATGCGGACCTGCTTTGCGTGGGCGCTGAGATGGGGCTCTTCATTTCACTCGACCGTGGCAAGTCATTTCGAAAGCTCGGCAAGCCGTTCCCGACCGTGGCGGTCCGTGACTTCGACCTTCAGAAACGCGAACAACATCTGATCCTCGCGACGCACGGTCGCAGTGTCTGGGTGCTCGATATCCGCGCGCTTCGTGATCTCACGGAGACACGCCGGAAATCGATTCGCTTGGTTCCGCCCAACGATGTGCTGAGGTTGACGCGTCGCAGTCGAAGCCGGCAAGGCCATCGGCACTTCCGGGTCGCGAATCCGCCGACGCGGGCGACGTTTTACTATTGGCTCGACAAGCCGTGTAAGGAACCCATCGCGATCGTGGTCCGCGACGTGCTCGGCAAGGAGGTTTGGCGTGCCGATGGAAAGCGCAATGCGGGCCTGCATCGCGCCGACTGGAATCTGCGCGTCGCTCCCGCCAGCGCTCGGAGCCGCAAGGGTGGCGCTGGTCTGACTGGCCTATTTCGTGGTGCGCGGCGGGCGCTGCGTGGTCGACGGAGCGGGCCGCCCGCAACCTCGGGGACCTATTCGGTTGCACTCGAGGTTGGTTCCAAGAAGCAAATCGCCACGTTCAAGATTCAAACCAGCACACGACCGAGCGACGTCGCACTGCCGCGACAGGCATTTGTCGGTGAAGGGGGTGGCCTCGAGGTCACACAAGACGAGCCGCGCTACGAAGGCGAAAGGAGCTGGCGATGATGCGGTTGCAAGGAAAGACCTCAGCGTGCATCGGGAACCTTGTCGGGAGCATCGTCTCGGTGCTCGCGTGCATCGCGATCAGTACACCCGCGCACAGTCAGCGTCCGCGCGGCGGAGCAAACACCGCGCCATCCAGGGAGATCGTCGTCTATGCCAAGCCGTCGGACTTTGCCTCCGAGGCTCGCTGGCGCGGGATCGGTCCGGCGAACTTCAGCGGGCGCATCGTCGATATCGCAGTGCACCCTGAAGACTCGAATGTGTGGTACGTGGCATCTGCGTCTGGCGGCTTGTTCAAGACCGAGAACCGCGGTTTGACGTTCCACTGCGTTTTTGAGAACGAGGGCACCATTTCGATAGGTGATATTGCCATCGATCCCTCCGATCCATCGACCGTCTGGGTTGGAACGGGAGAAGCCAACAATCAGCGCTCCTCCTACTGGGGCGACGGCATCTACAAGTCGACGGATGGTGGCAAGACTTGGACCAACGTTGGTCTGCGGCACAGCTACCACATTGGTAGGATCGTCGTGGATCCGAAGGACGGCGATCGAGTCTTTGTCGCCGCTCTAGGGCAGCTTTATACTCCCAACAAGGAGCGCGGCCTCTATCGAACGATCGATGGCGGCAAGACCTGGCAATGCGTGCTCTCGGTCGATGACAACGTCGGTGCCGTCGACGTGCAGATGCAGCCGGGCCAGCCCCGTGTTCTTCTTGCGGCGACCTATGAGCGGCGTCGACGCGCTTGGAACTTCGATGGCGCTGGAGTCGGGTCGGGGATCTGGCGGTCGGAGGACGGTGGGGATACCTGGAAGCGCGTTGGAGGTGGATTGCCACACGGTGACATCGGTCGCATTGGACTCGCGTTCGCGGCCGGAGAGCCGAACGTTGTTTATGCGACCATCTCCAACCAAAACTCAGCGACCGTGAAGCGGCGCCGGACGAAGCTCGCGGCGGACGCTGGCGTCGTCGAGGGTGAGTTGGCGGAGAGTGTCGAGCAACGCCGTCGCCGTCGCACGCTCGGTGGCGAGATCTATCGTTCCGCCGACGCGGGCAAGACTTGGAAGAAGACCAACCGCACGCCGGTGGGTGGCACGCCTGCCTACTACTACGGTCAGATCCGCGTCGATCCGAGCAGCGCCAAGCGCGTCTGGTGTCTGGGCGTCCCGCTGTTTTTCTCCAAGAACGGCGGCAAGTCGTTTTCGTCGCGCGGCGCGCGCGGGATCCATGTGGACAACCACGCACTCTGGGTCGATCCGGAGATGGGGGATCACCTTCTACTCGGCAACGACGGTGGGTTGCATGAGACCTGGGATTGCGGCAAGACCTGGATCCACTTCGAGAATCTTCCGGTTGCGCAGTTCTATGCCGTGGGCGTCGACAATAGCTCCCCATACCGCGTCTACGGCGGGACGCAGGACAACGGTACCTGGGGAATGCCGAGCGCCGGACCTGTGTCGGCCGGGATTCGCCTGGAGGATGTGTTCAAGGTCAGCGGCGGCGACGGGTTCTATGCCTGTGTCGATCCCGAGGATCCAAACACCGTGTATGTCGAGTCGCAGTTCGGTGGCCTCAGTCGGATCGACTTGAAGACGATGCATCGGGTGTCCATTAGGCCGCGGCCTGGTCGTGGGGATGCTCGCTATCGCTTCAACTGGAATGCGCCGATCTTGGTCTCGCCGCACAACCACGAGACGATCTACTTCGGCGGGAATCGACTGTTCAAGAGTCTCAATCGTGGTGGCGACTGGACGGCAGTGAGCGAGGATCTGACGACCGCAGACGAGAAGCGTCTGGCGGGGAACGTGCCGCATTGCACGATCACGTCGATTGCCGAGAGCCCGCTCAAGCCCGGCCTCCTCTGGGTTGGGACCGACGATGGTCGCGTCTGGGTGAGTATCGACGACGGCAGAGCTTGGCGTAGCGTCGAGGGCGCGCTGCCGGCGTCCGATCGCCATCTGTGGGTGAGCCGTGTCGAGGCTAGTCACTTCGAGAAGGGGCGCGCCTACGTGTCCCTCACCGGCTATCGAGAGGACGACTTTGCGCCGCGACTCTATGTCACCGACGACTATGGTCTGAGTTTCAAGGCGATTCACGGCGACTTGCCGACCTCGGGGCCGATCAACGTCGTTCGCGAAGATCCGCGTAACCAGGATCTACTGTTCGTCGGGACCGAGTTCGGTGTGTATGTGTCCTTGAAGCGAGGTGGCGAATGGCAGCGCCTGGGCAAGGGCATGCCGCGGGTTCCAGTTCACGATCTCATCGTCCATCCTCGCGTGCCGGACGTCGTGGCCGCGACTCATGGTCGTGGAATGTTCGTGCTCGACGTCTGTGCGCTCGAGCAATGGACGCCAGAAGCGACAGCGAGCGGCAGCGTTCTCATCGACCCACGGACTGTGCGGCGGTTCCCACGGGGGCCCGATCGTGGCTATACCAGCGGCTCCCGGACTTGGACCGCTCCGAATCCTGCGAACGGCGTGAACCTGTGCGCTCTCGTTGCCGGCCGACCTGACAAGGCTGCCTTGCGCGTCTTTGACGCCAAGGGCGACAAGCCGATCTGTGAGTTCGAACTGTCGGACGGCAGTGGCTTGTACGTCGTCCCGTGGGACCTGAGACGCTCGGGTTCTTCGGGTGCTCGCAGCGGGTTCGGTGGCTTCTTCCGGAATATGCGGCGCGGGATGCGCGGCCGTGGCCGCGGTGTTGGCGCAGGCACCTATCGGGTCGAACTCGAAGTGGACGGTCGCAAGGTGCGCAAGCCGCTCGTCATCGTGCGCTAGTGGGGCGCGACATTATGCCGCGCTCTGCGGTCGCGGGGGTCCTCAAGAGCCGGAAGTGGGGGCGTCGATAGCGAACCCGAGACGACTCTCGGGACGCACGCATGACCCTTACCTTCGCTGCTTTCGAACAACTGAAACGTTTCGTTTCGTTCGACCACGCTGACGTCGCGAATCTGCGGGAGCTTGCGCCACACATTGCACGCGTCGGTCCTACGCTGACCGATCGGTTCTACGAGGTTCTTGGCGCCGAGCCGGCGACCGCGCGGATCATCGAGGGGCGCGTCGATGCGCTCAAGGAAACGCATCGCCAGTGGCTGCTCGACCTTGTGGCCGGTGACTATGGCGAGGACTACTTCTGGTCTCGCGTTCGGATTGGCCAGGTCCATGTCGTCCAGGACCTGACCCCGGCCTGGGTCGAGGCCGTCATGAGCCTGATCCGTACGCAAGCGATTCGGGCTTTGGCGAACGAGTTTCCGGACACGGTCGAGTTCGCCGACAGCCTGGCGAGCTTCATCAAGATCTGCGATCTCGACATGCTCGTCATCAACTTGGCGTATGCCGACGAACGCCTCGAACGACTCTCGGGCTTCACTGGAATGAAGCGCACCCTGATTGAGAACATCATACGAATCCCACCGCTAACCCAACCCGCTGATAAGGCCTGCTGACGCAGCGCGGAGAACTGACATGTCACGTACCGAAACACTGCAGCGAGTCCTGCGTTCCTTGCAAACCGAGAGCCCGGATATCGAAGCCAGCGCGCTGATTTCCGATGACGGGCTGATGATCGCGAGCGCGTTGCCGCAGCACGTTGAAGAGACTCGTGTCGCCGGCATGAGCGCGACTCTGCTAAGCCTCGGCAACCGTGCGGCGACCGAACTGTCGCTGAAGACGCTGCAACAGGTGCTGATTCGCGGTGAGGACGGCTATGCCGTGATGGTGACAGCATCGGAGGGCACGATGCTGCTCTGCCTCGCGACCAAGAACGCGAAGCTTGGCCTGATCTTCCTCGACATGAGTCGCGCGGTCGAGCAGATCGCCGACGTCCTGTAGAGGCTAGTCGGCAGATGGCGGGCGGCGTCGCATCGCCTCCGCGATCTGGCGCTCTGCATCGGCCAGAGCTGACATGCCCTCAGCCGCGCGACGGAACGCATCGCGCATCTGGCGGCGGACTTCCGCTCTGCTCGCATCTGTCCTGAGTCCGTGTCTCCGAATCAGAACGTCCGCTTCGTGTGCATCGATCGCATAGCTCTGACTCTCTCCTGTGCCGCAGGCGCGGCGCTCCAGTGTGTACCGGTCATCCGGCCACACGAGGAGTTCGAAGGCTGCCTCGTGGTCGCTCCATCGGAAACGATAGCGCGGCTCGAATGGCTTTCTGGGATGCGAGTCAGACGTCATGCGATTGGGGCCTGGGCGATGTCGGCACGGTCTCCCAAGACTATCACGCGATTTCGCACCGCGATTCATCCCAACCCTTGCGGGCGGCACAGTTCTGCAGCCTCGCACACAAGTAATCCCCGAAAGGTCAACTCTCATGGGCAATACGACGCTCTTCGATGACGGCAATCACAAGAACATCCTCATGGAGGACTTCGCCGGCGACAGCGCGGTCGCGGTGCAAGCAAACCAGCACCTGATCGTGCACAACGGGAAGGCGATGATCCTCGATCCGGGGGGGCACAAGATCTACTCCAGGCTGCTCTCGGCGACCATGCAGGAGATCGGTGGCGGAGAACTGCAGTACATCTTTCTATCGCACCAGGACCCGGACATCGTCGCGGCGTGCAACGGGTGGCTGATGACCACCGACGCGGACGCCTATTGCTCGGCACTGTGGACGCGGTTTGTGCCGCACTTCGGGCTCGACAAGCTGGTCGCCGACCGGCTCAAGCCGATCCCGGACGAAGGCATGAGCTTGGACCTCGGTGGGGTTCCGCTCTTGATCCTCCCGGGTCACTTCATGCACTCGTGTGGCAACTTCCAGGTCTACGACCCAGCGTCCAAGATTCTGTACACCGGTGACCTCGGCGCCTCGCTAGGGCAGCCCTACATGGAGGTTCCGGATTTCGACGCGCACATCCAATACATGGAAGGCTTCCATAAGCGCTACATCGCGAGCAACTCGATCCTGCGTGCCTGGGCGGCCATGGTTCGCTGCCTCGATATCGAGATCCTCGCGCCGCAGCATGGTGCGATGTTCCGTGGCAAGGAGAACGTCAATCGATTCGTCGATTGGTGTGAAGGGCTCCAGTGCGGCATCGATCTGCTGGCGCCGACGCTCAAGGCCCCGGCGATTGCTTGATCGGCGAGTGCCATGGTTGCGGTGACGCGAGTCCTGCTAGTCGGTGAAGTCGAACTGGACCGCTTGTCCGTCATGGGCGTGCACGCACGCGAAGGAACCCGGGGATGAACAGCAAGAAAGCACGCTTGATCGCACTCGCAGGACTGAAGGGCGGGATCGGCAAGACGACCATCGCCATCCATCTAGCGGTCGCGCTGGCCAATCGCGGAAAGCGCACTCTGCTGATCGACTTGGATCCGCAGGGCGGTGTCGATCTGTTCTTCGCCACCGGCCGCCTGAGTGGCCTGGCCGACTACCTGATGGACCGAGTGCCGATCAGTCGAGCCTTGAAGCGGACCAAGATCGATGGGCTCCGACTGATCGGACGTGGCAAGCTGGATCCGATCGATTGTCCTGCGTTCGAGAGTTCCCTGGCACGCACGAATGTGTTGGCGGAGCTCCTGGGATTGCTGTCCGGACGCTTCGACTTCATTGTCATGGATCTCCCCTGTGGTCTTGGCGCAGTTTCTCGTTCGGCGTTGCTCGCCGCGACCGACGTTCTTGTACCGGTCGTCGCGGAGCCGATGCCGGTGCGCTCGATTTCCCAGGCGTGCCGCGTGATTCAGTGGATCCGCGAGAACCAGAATCCGAATCTCGATCTCCTGGGGCTGCTACCGACCATGCTCGACGCCGACGGAGTCCCGCGCGACGCTGCCCTGCGCAGTGTCTGGTTTGGCTTTGCGAGCAACCTCGACTCTTCGATCCCGCGGTCGAAGGCGCTGGTGGAGTGTAGCCGTCAGCGAAAACCGCTGCAGTTCGTCCCCGACGCGCCGGATTGGCTCATTGCCAAGTTCGACAGCCTTGCCGTCGAGGTGATGCATCGCGTCGCGGAACCGTCCGGTGCAACGTCGAATGTCGAGGTCGTGCTCGAGCGACTGCGTGCGTGTGCACCGAAGACGGATCAGATCAACGAGGATTACTCGTCGTTCCAGGGGCCGGTGATCGATGCCGACGACGCAAGTGTCGAGCGAGCGGCGCACGCGGTCGAGGAAGCGTCACGTGTCCTCGAGCGTCTCTGTGCCGACGAGAGCTTCGGCTTCCGTTCCTGGACGGACCTCTTGGATTGGTGTCAACGGATCGCCGGGAGTTCCAGTGCCTTCGTGACCGACCATCAGGGGCTGCCGATCGCCGACGACGGCAGTCTCTCGGAGGGGCAGGTCGCGGACACCGGGACTCGGTTGATCCTGGCGTTGGACCAGGCCGGAAAGATGGAGATCGCTGACGGGCGAGCCCAGGCCATCTCCATTCAGCTGGGAGCGCGGTGGCTCACCGGCATTCGGATCGGAACGGACGGGGACGCGGCGTTCACACTTGGGCTGCTAGGCGATCGTCCCGTAGGTGAAGAGAGTCGCAAGACGATCGAGGACGTCCTTGGTGTCGTGGCGGAGCACTACTACTCGTTTTCGGCGGCCTCGTAAGAACTCTACATCGCTTAGGTCATCATGCTACGTGTGCTCATCGTCGATACAGATGCTCCACATCTGGAGCGCCTGGCCGATGGTCTACGTTTGCTTCCGGACATTGCGGTCGCGGCCACGTCGGATCTGAACTATGCGCTGCAGGTCGTCGAGATGGCCGCACCGGACCTGGTTCTTGCGGCCTTGGAGCTCGATGGGAGGTCTGGGCTCGAGATCGTTCAGGCGCTCCAGAGTCGGGGCGGAATCCTCCCCGAGATTGTCTTCATGACTGATCTCCCGAAGGACGCGAGTGCCGATGTGCGACGTTTCCAGGGTTCAGGGATGCTCGTCAAGCCGGTCATGCTCGCCGACGTGCGGAAGCTTGTATCAGCGCACCGGCCCGGGCGAGACTGGGCGGCCAATCGGAAGCTTCCGGAGCATTCGCTTTCGAACGTGCTCGACCTCGTGCGGGTCGCAATGCTATCGGGGCATTGCGTTCGGATTTCCATTGAGCACCGCGGCGATCGCGTCGGGGAGATTGTTGTGCGTGACGGCGGGATTTGGTCCGTGCACGACCGTCTGGGCGTCGGGGAGTGGGCGTTCTGCCGCGTGTTGCAGTCTCCTGGAGTCGCGTGGTGCGAGCCGATCCCGAGCGAGCAGTGTGGTGAGTGCAACGTCGGCAGCGTGGACCTCGAGGTGCCCGCTCCGGGGTCCGAGCCGGACCCCGGCCCCGCGCCAAGGATTGGGTCGGGCGTCTATGGCGCCGTTTCACCCGAAGTGCCGACCGATGTGTTCGATGCTGCGCTTCGCCGCTCCGGGCCGTACCGGTCGACCGAAGCGCTGCTCGACCGATTGTATGGCAAGGAGTCTTCGGAGTCCGAGGCTCCACCGGCTGGGAATGAGCCGCCGGCCGCGGAGCCTGCAGCGCCGGAGCCGCTCGAAGACGTGGATGACAACGTGGATGACAACGCGGAACGCGAACGGAAGTTCCACCGTGCGCTGGACCGCGGCATCGATGCACTCTTGGCCAAGGACTACGAAGAAGCCCTCGACGCCATGCGTCTGGCGGATTCGATTCGGCCGGGACATACGATTGTCACCACGAATCTCCAGCGTCTTCGGGAACTAGGCTACGGCGGCGACTGAGTGGAGTTACCGTGTCCTGGGTTGACGTGCACGTTGACGTCCTGCACGTTCGGAACCTCGGCCGCCACGGAATCCGATACGCGGTGGGCGACCTCGTGTGCCTCGCGCAGCGAGAGGTTGTCGTCGAGATAGATCTCGAGGTCGATCATGAACTGTGCGCCGATCGGATGAACTCGGATTGTATCGACGTCGCGGACCTCGGCATTGGCGACGACGACGCGGCGGATTGCGTTCCGCATCGTCGGCGGAGCCTGGTCCATTAAGACGCCGACATTCGTGCGAATGGGTTCGACTGCGAACCAGGCAATGTAGATTCCGACACAAATGGCCGCAATGGGGTCTAGCATGGGCATTCCCAACCGGGCACCCAGGACGCCAGCAAATACCGTAAGGCCGACGAGGACGTCGCCCCGGTGATCGCGTGCGCTCGCAAGGAGCGACGCCGAGTTCAGCCTACGTCCAATGCGGGAGGCGTAGCGGTACAGGGCCTCCTTGACAATGACAGTGAAGCCGGCGACCCAGAGTGCGGGCTGGTCCGGCGCGCCGTTCCCGGCTGCAATCAGCGCGAGGATCCCCTCGAGGCAGATCAGCACGCCGGTTCCGGCGAGCACGCTACCGATGATCAAGCCGGCAACACTTTCGGCATTGCCATGGCCGTAGTGATGATCCTCGTCGGGTGGCTTCTTGGCGTAGGTGTAGCCGACGACTCCGACCGCGGTCGCGAAGATGTCGCCGGCGGAGTTGAAACCGTCAGCCGTCAGGGCTGCGCTGGCCGCGATCCACCCGACGACGAACTTCAAGACTGCGAGCATGACATTCGCGACGAGCCCGAGTGAGTGTGCTCGAATGCCGGGATCTTGGAAGCTCGGAAACACGATCGGTGCTCCGACAGCCTAGACCGCAAACTGCGTGAGGCGAAGCAACTCAAAGATCTCGGTCGTTGCGAATGTGACCACGGTCGCCGTCTCCAACTTGGCGCCTGGGTACCAGGACTTGCGGTATGCCATGCGTGCGTCCTTATAGTGGAGTTCGATGGCGAACTCTGTGGGGAGCTTGAGTAAGCACAGATGAAGGTCGCTCGTCAAGGCTGTCCGGACGCCGGCTTCGAGTGCGTCGCATGCCCGGGTCGGGTGCAGGCTGACGCTGGATGCACCACGGCCGCGCATCACGGGGACGGTGACGATCGCCGGACTGGCTGCGTGGGCCTCCGCACAGATGGCCTCGTCTCCGGACACGAGGACGACGGGCACGCCGACACTCGCTGCGGCCCATGCATGCAGCCGGAACTCCGAGACCGGCTCGTCGTTCACGCGGAACTCGGCGATGGCCGAGGACGACCAGGTGTGTGCGAGCGGATTGCCGTTGGAGCCGGCGCGGGCGTGGTAGCCGACGAACATCGCTGCCGCAAAGCTCTCGTCGAGTTCTTGCACCATGCCGAACGGGTGTCCGCTCCATCCACGGATCAATCGTGTGGGCGCGGGCAGCTCGTCAGCGAGCAGGTTGCGGCCGCTGCCGTGGGCGTCTTTGACCCAGACTTCCTTCGCTCCGGATTCGAGCGCGGCGCTGCACGCGGCACCGACGTGTTCGGTCATCCGCTCGCGGAACTCCGCGTAGTCGGCGTGGCGCTTGTCGGCCTCGTTCCAGTCGCAGATTCCGCAGATGCCCTCGATGTCGGCGCTGACATAGACCTTCATCGCGGAGACTTCCGCGGCTTGCGAAAGCGATAGACGAAGCGATCGGTCGCATCGCGACCGAAGCCTTTCCGCGAGAAGATGTTCCAGTCGTGCGTGTCCTTGGGATTGTGCAGGATGTCGGACTCTGCCTCGAGCACGAAGCCTGCCGCTTCGATCTCCTTGCGAACGAGGCTGGCTTCGACCCGATGCAGGCTTTTGCCGACCGTGTCGCCCGCTCCGGCATTGGCGTGATGATCGACGACGCCGAAGATCGCGCCCGGCTTCAGCGCTCGGAACATGGTCCTATTGAAGGCCGCGCGATCGACCTTTTGCCACTTGAAGTCGTGGTAGAAGCGGATGAGGAGCGCCGCGTCGAGCTTGCCCGCCGGGAAGCCCGGATCGCTCAGCTCGCGGTCCAGCCGGACCACGTTCGGCAGACGTCCATTGGCGAGCCGCTTGGTCAACGGCTTGTCGGCGAAGACGCGCAGCGGGATTGCGGAGTTTTGGCAGAACACCTTGCCCGTCTTGCCCACGATCTTGGACAAGAGTTCGGTGTAGTAGCCATCACCAGCCATGACGTCGGCGACTTGCATCCCCTCGTGAATGCCGAAGAACGCCAGGACCTCGGCTGGTTTGCGTGTCTTGTCGCGGCGTCGATCTCGGACGCTCCTGGTCTTGTCTTGCACGGCAGCCAGGATACGCGCGGGCACGGCGCTTGGGTGAGTCGCGGGCGATTTCGTCTGGGCGGACCCCGTCGCCGTCGTCTTGGGTTTCGATGTCGCGCCCTGCCGCGTGGGCTTCTGCCGCGTGGGCTCGTGTCCGGGCGAGTTCTGTCCGGGTAGCGTGGCGCTGAGTCCAAGCGCGACGGCAGTGATTCCAATGGCGTAGAGCTTCAAGTTCGTCCTCCGGGTTGCGTTGGGCAGAGCTTAGGGCTCGCGCAAGAAGAAGGTCGTGTTTTCGGACGACGGATCGCAAACTAGTGGTGTGATTCAGAAATCCTCGACCTGATCCGCGGCCCTCGGACGCCCCTGGCGGCGCCGTGCTCCCTCGGCGGGCATCCAGCCCGCCTGCGTCCGCCCGGACCGTTGGGGTGTCCCAGCGCCATTCAGGCGCAGCGACACCCCAACTCTTGCCAGCGACGCCCGATGACTCCCGGATCAGGCCGCAATCGTCTGAATCACACCACTAGTCCGCGCGCGTCGTCCACGGCGCCTGCCGGTCGTGCTCGATCGCGAGGAGGTCCGTCGTGTGCTCGGAGCGATGGCTGGCACGCCGCGGCTAATGGCAACGCTGCTCTACGGCTCGGGTCTCCGGCTGATCGAGTGCTGCCGCTTGCGGGTCAAGGACCTCGACTTCGCCCGCGGGCAGATCACAGTGCGCGAGGGCAAAGGGGACAAGGACCGTTGGACTATGCTGCCCGCCATGTTGCACGTCGCGCTTCGGGAGCAGCTAGCCCGTGCACGAGACGTGCACGAGCGAGACCTTGCCGCGGGCGCCGGCCAGGTCGAACTACCGGGCGCCCTGGCCCGAAAGTTCCCCGCGGCGGCGCGGGAGTGGACATGGCAGTGGGTCTTCCCGGCGACGCGCACCTACGTGGACCGCGACACCGGGCAGCGCCGCCGGCATCATCTCCATGAGACCGTCGTGCAGAAGGCTGTGCGCGCAGCGAGTCGAGCAACCGGGCTCAGCAAGCGGCTCACGTGCCACACGTTCCGTCATTCCTTCGCGACGCATCTGCTGGAGGATGGCCACGACATCCGCACCGTGCAGGAACTGCTCGGCCACAAGGATGTGCGCACGACGATGATCTACACCCACGTCCTCGGCCGCGGCCCAAGCGGCGTCCAGAGCCCAGCGGACCGATTGCTGGGGGAGGACCCATGATGGAGGCCGGCCTTGTGTGGCCCCGGGTTATTCCAGACCTGTCGAACGTGCAAAGCGGAGGCCCCGAGATGACCCGCAAGCGAGTGGCGCCGCGGGAATCCACGGCGATTGCCTCGGGGGGGCGGGAACGTTATTGTTCGTTCGGCGGCGCGTTATACGGCGAGGCGGTGATAACCAGAACTGTTGAAATCGTAGTTGGACGGACTGAAAAGGCAGGAATGAAACTTCCCAACTGGTTCAAAATTGTCTGGTGGATCTTCCTACTGATAATTGCGTCTGCCTACCTTGTGAGCCGACGGTCTATCTTGCTTTCAGGTGATGCGAACGCATTTGATAACATCGTTCTCATTTTTTGGATCGCGCTTCTGCTATCGCCAATATTCTATGAAATGAGCTTTTTCGGGATCTCCTTGAGGCAAAAAATCGCTGATCATTAAGAATGGAATGAAAGCGGAAATTCTGAACGTGCGTTCGGATTTAAGCTCAGTTATTTCCGTCGCACCAACGATGAATCAGCAGGTTATCTTGCCCGAGCTTGCAAAGGATGATCGTCTCGAAGAGTTGTATTCGAATCTAAAAGAAGCGATCAACACTTTGAAGAAAGGCCCAACCAAGACCCCACGAAGGGCTCCCGAAGTTGACTCATCGGTCGACACCGACTCAATCCAGGTAGAGTTGTTTAAGCTCCGCTTGTCACTTGAGATGGCCATTCAGAATCTCGCCATGTCCTTCACACTCGGAGACTATGTCGAGACTACTCCAACGATCCGCATCGCTCGTGATTTGGCAAAGGCATACATCATTCCTCAAGAAGTACTTGACGCCTTTCTTCAGATCTACT
>CAYSWE010000035.1:0-16038 GCA_964434515.1 uncultured Phycisphaerales bacterium
CAGAACGCCTGCGCAGAGCTGCCACGCGGCGCGGCCTCGAGCAGCGCTCGAACGAGGGCCGGATCCGCCGGTCCGAACGCAAGAGCGGCCTCAAAATGCTTCCAGGCGCGCTCGAGGTCGCCGCCCTTGGCGGCGGCCTCCGCGCCATCCAGCCGAGCGGTTAGCTGTGCTGCTGCGTCACTGTCATGCTTGGGACGCGCGACCCGATCGGGCCAATCCGCGCCAACCGGCAGCTGCGCTCTCGCCAAACCCAAGGGCAGAACCACACAAACGAACCAACATCGAGAAAGCATACGCTTGGAGGCTTGGCGACCGCCCCCGATTTGGCATGCTCTTAGGCGCAAGCGCTGCGTGCCGCGCTCAGTCCTGTCCCTGCCCCACATCACGAACCTCACCAATGACCATCCCCGTTCGTTCCACGTTCTGTCTGTTTCTCGCATTCGCGGGCACTTCGATTCCGGCTCAGTTTCGGCCAGGCGATGTTTTCTCCGAGCATCGCTGGCACCCCAAGTTCGCTTGGCAGCGTATCACGGGCTCGGACACGACGAATCGGAATGCGCGAGCCAACCTGCCGAACCCGACCAACGCATTCACCATGCCCGACATCAAGGGCGCCCTGCGTGTCGAGGCGAGCGTGGCGCTCCTGACCTCGCACCACGGTACCACCGGAGCAAAGATCCGCGTCAACAACAAGAAGTGGGTTCCGATCCCCTACCCGAACGAAAGCATCCTGCCTGGACAACGCGGACAGGGCCGGCCCGTGCAACAATACCTCGCGCTGCGCTACCCGCGTGTCACCATCCCGCTGACGGACTTCGTCGCCGGCAAGAACACCTTCCAGGTGGACTGCACCCAAGCGGGCTCCACGGCGCTCGGCCGTTTCTGGCCGCAGCACCTGCTTTATGGCGTCATCTTCCGCGTGTTCTGGAAGACGTCGAAACCGCACGCAACGGGACGGATCACGGCGCCAGATTCACTCGGTATCTTGAACCAACAAAGCGTCCAGTTCCTTATCGCGACCGCTGGCCCCAACAAGGTCGTCCAGGTCGACTACATCGGAAACTACGACGACTTCAACTGGCGCGGCGGCGGCGGCACGGACCCGAGCCGCGGACTTCGGGAATGGCAGTTCGTCGAGCTTCAGGGCCAAATGACCCGCCATATCGGCAGTGCAACGCAGGCGCCGTGGAGTGTGGACTGGGACAACACCTGGATCCCGACACAGAAGACGCCATTCGACGTGATCGCGCTGGTGCGCGACGACAAAGGCATGGTCTACGTGACCGAGCCAGTGCGCAACCTGACGTTCCAACGCAAGAAGTACGTCGTTCGCTATCAGGCGACAAGGATTCCGCGGGCCTGGCAGAGCAGCATTGTGAGTTCGCCCCACTCGTGTTCGGTGAACATCACCGGCACACTCAAGAACGCCGTCGCCGCCAAGATCTACATGATGACATGGAACGGAACTGCGGCGGACTCCATCGGCATCAACGGCCAACGCTTGGTCAAGACCGTGGGCTACGATCACGATCTCTCATTCGACGCGATCGACGTACCGCTGGCGAAACTCCGCGTAGGAAACAACTCGCTCTTCACCGCGTCCGCGACGCGCTCGCACGGCATCGAAGTCCAGTGGCCAGGGATGGAAGTCTTCGTCCGCTATGACATGCCGGAGCGGTGGGCGTCCTATGTCCCGTTTGGCAAAGGCTGCGTCGGCAAGGGCGGGCGCGCACTCCTGTCCAGCCGCGGCAAACCACGCCTAGGCTCGTCCTGGACGGTCGAGCTCAGCAATGCGCGCCCCAGGGCCGTAGCGCTCATGACCGCCGGACTCTCCAACAAGCGCTGGGTACTCGTCGACTTGCCGTTCGACTTCACATCCCAAGGAGCCAAGGGCTGCTTTGTGTATGCTTCGATGGACTGGATTTTTCCAGTCGCAACGAGCGCGCTCGGCAAGGCGGCGTTCACCCTCCCAGCGCCAAACGACGCGGCGCTGCTTGGGGCCTCGATCTACAATCAGTTCATCGTCGTGGATCCTGGAGCGAATCGGATCAACCTCGTCATGAGCAACGGCGGTCGCGCTACGTTCGGTCACTGACGCGCCGGCCTCGGTGTCACCGTCCGATCGGCAGACGCAAGGGGCAATCCGAGCGGGGGGAACCTTCCACCGAAGCCCCAGGGCGGCATTGCAGGAATGTCGAATCCAGCGTACGCTGGTGCCTTCGATCTCGATTCCTCTCGAGTGACTGCCTCCGCTTAGGACTCACCCGGTCCAAGCTTCCAGCCCTCTGCAAGACCTACCATGTCCAACCGACTGCTCACCTACCTCGGCGTCGCACTCGTGGCTGCATCCGCGCACGCCCAGTTCCAACCTGGCGACGTGTTCTCCGATCACACCTGGCGCGCGCCCAGCTCGCAGGGCTCGCAGCGCATCACCGGCAGTGACGCGACCGACGTTCGCGCAAGGGCCAACTTGCCGAATCCCGTCAACAAGGTTCGTCTACCGGATCTGACGGGCGCAATCCGCGCAACCGCGATCGTCGAGCTGCTGACATCGCACCACGGGACTCACGGAGCGAAGATCCGCGTCAATGGCAACGCGTGGATCCCAATCCCCTACCCGAATGCGGCCGACATCCCCGGCAACCGCGGGCAAGGCCTGCCGGTCGAAGAGTACCTGACCATGCGCTACGTGAGCGTCCGGGTCCCGCTCAACCAGCTCAAGAAGGGCGACAACACGTTCGAGTTCGACTGTTCCGGCAAGAACGGGACCGCGCTCGGCCGCGTGTGGCCGCAGCACCTTGTGTACGCCACGACATTTCGCATCTTCTGGGATGCCAGCAAGAAGACCCACGCAACGGGCCAGATCACCAGCCCGGCGCCGATCGCCGTTATCGACAAGGAACTCATCGCGTTCACCGTCAAGACCGCCGGTGCCAACCAAGTCGCGAGCGTCGAATACATCGGCAACTACGACGACTTCAACTGGCGCGGTAACGGCAAGACTGGCGAGTGGCAGCACATCATCCAGTTCGGCAAAACGCTGATGCACATGGGGACGGCAACCGCTGCCCCCTGGAGCATTACCTGGGACAACACCTGGATTCCGACGCAGCGGGACCCATTTGACGTCGTAGCGCTGATCCGGGACACCACCGGCGTGGTCTACGTGACCCAGCCCGTGGCAGGCCTCACGCTGCGGCGTTCTAAGCATGTCGTCCGTTACAAGGCCAGCGGCATCCCGAGAGCCTGGCAAACGAGCGCCGTGCACTCGCCGCACTCGTGCGAGGTCAACGTGACCCGGAGCTTGACGAAGGCGATCGCCGCCAAGCTCTACATGGTCACCTGGAATGGCGTCGCGGCCAACGCGATTGGGATCAACGGCAAACCGCTCAACGTCACCCCCATCGGCTTCAACCACAACCTGTTCCACCACAGGATCCAGGTCCCGGTGTCGCGCATTCGCCAAGGCAAGAACACGCTCTATACACAGTCCAACACAACCAGCCACGGCATCGAGGTGCAGTGGCCAGGGATGGAGCTGTTCGTTCGCTACGACGTCCCGGAGACGTGGGCTCAGTATGTGCTGTTCGGTCGCGGCTGCGTAGGAAGCAAGGGTGAGGTCAAGCTAGCGAACCGTGGGGTCCCTCGGCTCGGACAGGGCTGGTCCGTCGATCTGACCGGCGCCCCGTCTGCGACAATCGCCGCGCTCCTGGTTGGCGCGTCCGCAGAGCAGTGGGGGCAATTCCAGCTACCGTTCGACTTCACACCGCAGGGCGCAACGAACTGCCAACTCTACACCTCGCTCGACCTGATCTACCCAGTTGTGACGAGTCCCACCGGAGCGGCGTCGTTCTCCGTCGTGAGCCCCAACGTACCGGCCCTGATTGGGGTATCGATCTTCAACCAATATGTCGTCGTCGACCTGGGGGCGAACCCGCTGAACAGCACATTCACCAATGGCGGGCGCGGCACGTTCGGGACGTGGTAGGGCGGGACGTGGTACGAACAGGCAAGCAGTAGCGAGCAGCGTGCCGCCGATCCAAGCAGAGACCACCGACGCCGAGCTGCTCCGGCGGTCGTCGTCCGGGGATGCCGATGCGTTCGACGCGTTCGTCCTCCGTCATGAGCGTTCCATCCTCCGCTACGTGTCGGCACTCGCCGAGACGCGCGAAGCGGCAGAAGACGCCTTGCAGGAGAGCTTCCTGTCGGCCTGGCGCGCCGCCGGGAGCTTCCGCGGCGAGTCGGCCGCTCGTAGCTGGCTGTTCCAGATCGCACGCCGAGCGCTGCTTCGCCGACAGCGGCGGCGAGCCGGCGAGCCGGCCCATCCTGTGCCACTCCACGAGCTAGGTTCCGAGGCCGGCTGGAGTGCAGCGCCGCTGCCGAGCCACGTGCAACGCCTCGAGGATCGGGACCTGATCGCCACCTGCCTCGAGAGGCTCAACCCGCTTCATCGCGAGGTCTTGATCCTCCGCGAACTCGAAGAGTACACGAACGAACAGACGGCCAACATCCTCGCACTCACGGTGCAAGCGACCAAGAGCCGCCTGCACCGTGCGCGCCTTAGCCTCTTGGCCGAAGTCCGGCAGGAGTTGTCGGATGAGTGCTGAACGCGATGTTGGTGGGATCCGCTGCACGGAGGTCCTTGCGGTCCTCTCGGACTTTCTGGACGGCAATCTCGACGAGCCGACGCGCAGCCGGGTCAACGCACACCTCGCCGGGTGCGACTGGTGCGAACGCTTCGGCGGCGAGTTTGCCGCCACGGTCGCAGCCCTACGTCACCAACTCGGTGCCCCAGAACCCATCGGCAGCATCGTGAGCCAGCGCCTGCGTGAGCGCCTGCGCGAAGAGATCCGCAGGCGCTAGCGATCCTGGTATCCTGCGCGTCATGGCGGAGCACGACCAGCACTCGGCCCACGACGACGTCGGCTCGGCCTGGAGCATTGGCGCGGTCGCCGGGCTGATCCTCTTCCTCGGCCTGATCGGCTGGTTCGTCACGACCCGCGTCCGCGGTGACGAACACAGGAGCGTGCACCTGGCGACTGGTGTCGCAGGCGGCACTTACGCAACTCTTGGAGCGCGGCTCGTCAAGGCCCTCATCGCGCGCGGCGCGACCGACGACGCCGGCACGATCTCGAGCGACGGCAGCGCTGCCAACATGCAGTTGGTTGCCAATGCCAAGGCGAACTTTGCGTTCGTGCAGAGCGACACTCCCGCAGTAAGAGACGCGCGGCTGGTCGCATCGCTCTACGACGAAGTCCTGCACGTGCTCGCCCGCGCAGACGCGAACATTCGCGACTTGACCGATCTGCACGGTCGAGTCGTTTCGGTCGGCAAGGCCAACAGCGGCACTCGACAGGTCGCAGAGCGCGTTCTACGCCACTTCGCCATCGACGTCGAAGAACGCACCGATCTCGACGGCAACACGCTCGCCCAAGCCTTTCGCGACAAAACCATCGATGCGGCGTTCATTCTCCAGTCGGTGCCGTCCCCAATCGTGGACGATCTCTGCGATGCTGAGCTCGTACGCCTGATTCCCCTGGGCGATGGACTGAGCGGCGGAGGCCAAGCCGATGCGCTCGCTATCGTGCATCCCTCGTTTCGAGCCCTCGTCCTTCCGCGCGGAACGTACGGGCGAGTTCCGCGAATCCCGACGAGGACGGTCGCAGTCGGGGCACAACTCATCGCGCGCGCCGACCTGCCCGACGATTTCGTCCGCGACGTAACCAAGGCGCTCTTCGACAGCCGACTCGATCTGATCGGACGGGACTCGACCATGCTGCCAGCGGCAACGCAAATCCACGAAGACTGGGCCCCCCAGTCCGAGCTGCTTCCCTATCACGCCGGGGCCGAAGCGTACTATCGCCGCGAGGAGCCGACCTTCTTCGTGCAGTATGCCGAAGCGATCAGCCTGGGCGGAACGATCGTCTTCGGGCTGATCTCGGCAGTTCTCGCGTTCCGCGAGTGGATGCGCCGGCGCAAAAAGAACCGCATCGACGTCTACTACTTGCGAGTCCGTGACCTCGCCGCGCGGGCGCGGAGTTCGCAACCGAACGAACTCCTAGCCATTCGGGACGGCCTCGACGCCGTTCGTCAAGATGCATTCGCCGACCTGGTCGCCGAACGCGTCGAAGCCAACGAGTCGTTCACTATCTTCCAGGACTTCTTGCGCGGCGAGCTATCGACCATCGACACGCGCTTGGCACGCACGGTATCGTCCTAGGGTTCACGAGCAGGTCCCAGGAGATCGACGTAGTGACGGACACACCCCCCTCCCCCTCCATGCCATCGGAAGAGGCACGGATCCTGCAGATGTTGACTCGCATCGAGGAACGACTCGACAAGCTCGAACAATCGCTGGCGCTACCGCGAGACGCGGCAGCCGCGCTGCCGGGCACATCCGCAACCGTTGCCGACATGTTCGACGATGCCGTCGATGCCCTCGCAGACCGAGGCATCGATGTCGACCGACGCGCAAAACGCGTAGGCCGCGTGCTCGCACAAGCCACCGAACCCACGACACTGGACGCGATCGAACGCTTGCTCGAGTTGGCGGCGAGCATCCCGGCCATCTTCGCCGCGACCGCCGACACGTTGGACAGCGCGGTCTCTCGCCTTGCCGACGCCGGCATCGACGTGGAGTCACGCCGGAGGATCGTGCTCAAGGTTGCCGAACGACTGACTGCGCCCGAGGCACTCTCCGTCGTCCAAGACCTCCTCGCCAACGTCGACGCGATCCGCCACTTGCTGGACTCCGGAGTGTTCGGACCGAGCGCTGTGGATGTCGTCGCCCGCGCCGCGCACGCCATGGCGCAGATCGACATCGAGCGAGCGGATCCGGTCGGGCCGCTCGGGGCGCTGCGCGCCATGCGCCAGCCCGACGTCAAACGAGCGCTTGGCGTGCTCGTCGCCTTCGGCCGCAGTTTCGGCAAGTCCATCAGCACGCACGGTGCTGGCTCATCCATGCGCAAGAACAACGGAGACCAGTCATGACCCAGCATCACTCTATCCTGATCGTCGGCGGTGGAACGGCGGGGCTCAGTGTCGCGGCGCGCCTGTGCATGGACAACGACGCTGCTGGCGGCACCCCCGTCGACGTGGGCATTATCGAGCCGTCCGACAAGCACTACTACCAGCCGATCTGGACCTTGGTTGGCGGCGGTGTGTTCGATCGGAGCGTGTCCGAGCGCGACGAAGCCGACTACATACCGACCGGGGCAACCTGGATCCGCGACCGCGTGGCATCGTTCGACCCCGACAACAAGACCGTCGAACTCGTCGGCGGTAGCAAAGTCACCTACGATCAACTCGTAGTCTGCGCGGGCATCCAACTCGATTGGAACGCGATTCGGGGACTCGACGGACAGGTAGGCAAGCACGGGATCTGCAGCAACTACACGTTCGAAACCGTTGCGAGCACCTGGAAGTTCCTCCAGGCGATGCAGTCTGGGTCGGCGATCTTCACGTTCCCCAACACGCCGATCAAGTGCGCCGGCGCGCCGCAGAAGATCATGTATCTCGCCGACGACCACCTGCGCCAGCGCGGAGTTCGCCAGGACTGCAAGGTCATCTACGCGGCGGCGTCACCCGGGATCTTTGGCGTGCCCTACTACGCCGAACCACTGTCCAAGGTCATCCAGAGGAAAGGCATCGAAACGCACTTCAAGAGGAACCTGATCGAGGTGCGTCCCGACGCCAAGGAAGCCGTGTTCGCCGACATCGACGGCGGCGCCGAACTCGTCTTGAGCTACGAGATGCTGCATGTCGTGCCACCGCAGAGTTCACCCGACTTCATCAAGCAGAGCCCACTTGCGGATGCCAGCGGCTGGGTCGAGGTGGACGACCACAATCTGCAGCACAAGCGCTTCCCCGATGTGTTTTCGCTCGGGGACTGCAGTTCGCTCCCGGCGTCCCGAACAGGCGCAGCGATCCGCAAACAAGCGCCGGTCCTCGTTGCCAACCTGCTCGCGTATCGAGCCGGACGCGAGCTGCGTGCCAGCTATGACGGCTACGCCTCGTGCCCGCTCGTGACCGGTTATGGCAAACTCATCCTCGCGGAGTTCGGATACGGCGGCAAGATCATGGAGACGTTCCCATTCGACCAGCGGCGCGAGCGCTACAGCATGTATGCACTGAAAGCCTATGGCCTGCCGGAACTCTATTGGAACGGCATGCTACGCGGACGGATGTGAGCATGAAGGTTCAGCACTTTTACGATCGGCGCACCGGATCCCTCACCTACGTGGTCGCAGACGACGCCAGCCGAACGGCCGTCGTCATCGATCCCGTGATGGACTACGACCCGAAGGCAGGCAGGGTCTACCTGGAGTCGGCCGAAGTCGTCGCCAGCTACATCGATCAAGCTGGCTACCAGATCCCGTTCGTGCTCGACACCCATCCGCACGCCGACCACATGAGCGCGATGCAGTTTTTTCGCGAGCGCTACGGTGCCAAGACTGTGATCGGCAAGCAGGTCACGGCAGTGCAGCGGGTCTTTGGCGAACTGTTCCATCTGGGCGAGGAGTTCCCGACGGACGGAAGCCAGTTCGATGTCCTGCTCGAGGATCACGGAACACTCGACGCCGGCCCGTTTGAGATCGAAGCCCTTCCGATCGGCGGTCACACGCCGGCGAGCGTCGGCTATCGCATCAACGACGCGGTCTTCGTTGGCGACACCTTATTTCAGCCCGATGCGGGCACGGCACGATGCGACTTCCCGGGTGGCTCCGCCGGCGAACTCTACGACGGCATCCAGCGGCTCTTCGCCCTGCCCGCCGAAACGCGCCTTTACACGCTCCACGACTACCAGCCCGGCGGACGCGAGCTACGCTTCGAAAGCACCGTCGCCGAGCAGCGACGCGACAACATTCACATTCACGATGGAGTGTCGCGCGAAGAGTTCGTCGCCTTGCGCGCCAAACTGGAGCGGGGCAAGGAGGCACCGACGCTGTTGTTCCCCGCGGTCCAAGTCAATATCCGCGCCGACCAGCTGCCCCCACCGGAAGCCAACGCGATCCGCTACCTGAAGATCCCGCTCAACGCCTTCAACACCTAACCGACGTGGGTAACGCCGCGGCTACTCTTTGCCGGACTTCTTTGCGGCGCTTTGGCGCGGCTGGCCTCGGTGATCCAGACACACAAGATCACCGAGACTATTGCGACAATAGATCATTCCGTGGCTCAGCGTCGGTGTGGTCCAGTAGACACCGCGATGCAGCACGTTGGCCCGGGACAGCTCCTGAAACTCCTGAGGCTTGGCCGCCGCGATCACCAACTCACCACGCTTGCTCAGGATGAGCAGCCGATCGCCAGCGACGATCAACGCGCCCTTGCCAAACCCACGCTTGCGCCAGGCCAGCTTGCCATCCAGGTCGATGCACTTGAGTGTCGCCTCATCAAAACCGTAAAGATGCTCGCCGACCAAAACACAACCGGACATGTGCGTCCGCATGACCTTGCTCTGCCAAACCGGCTCGAGTTTGCCAGCCTTGATCTCGAGCATCGCGCAGCCGTGGTTGTAGCCTGACGAGATGAAGATCTTGTTGCCGCAAACCACGGGCGCCGCGGCATTGACATCGTAGGGCGTCTTCCACTCGTAGGTCGGCACGACCAGGGTGCCATCAGCACGATCGAGAATCGTCAGGCCACGACTACTGACAACAGCGAGACAGGACCGCTTGTCGACGACCACGGGTGTTGGCGTGGCGTAGGCCTGGCCGTAGCTCTCGCCGGTCTTCCAAAGCAGCTTGCCTGCCTCGGAGAACGCCAACACGTAACCAACGTTCATGTAGACGCGGCCGCCGACCAGCAGCGGCGACGCGGCTAGGCCCCAGGTCGGCATCGTGATCTCGTGCTGCTCGGCGAGGTCCTTCTTCCACCGAACCTTGCCCGTGGCCGCGTCCAAGCAGAACAACTTGCCCTCGCGGTTCGATACGAAAACCCGACCACCGTGCACGGACGGCGTAGTCAAGGAGCCGCCGGAGTGGAACTTGGCCATCGTGATCGACGGAAAGCTGTAGGTCCAGATCTCCGCACCGGTCATGGCATCGAGACAGAAGACGGTGTCGGCCTCTTTCTCTCTGTCGTGCCCCAGCGTGTAGAGCCTGCCCTCGACGATGCTGGCGCTCGAATAGCCGAGCCCAACGTTCTTCTTCCAGACGCTCTCGGCGGCGCCGTCGACCGTCCAACCCGTCTCATCGGTGCTGCCATCCAGCAGGGGCCCGCGCCACTGCGGCCAATCACGACCGCCGACCAGACCGACGGTCCGCGCGCCCACGCCGGAGGCGACCGGAACTTGCGCCGGCCGCTGCGCCGAGACGACGCCGACGAACGAAAACGCTAACAGTGTCGTGGACCAACTTCGCATCGCTTCTCCTCTTGGGAAGCCAGCATAGAGCTCGCGCAACGGCCAGGTCCCAAGTTTCCAAAGGTGGATACTCCGAAGTCGTGCTATTCTTCGTTCGCCGAAGAGCGTTGCTGCGCTTCGACCCACCCTATGTCTAGTTCCAAGAACCCGGCATGGCGGCGACGTGCTCCGCCGGCGGGCCCTAGCTCCAGTCCACATCACGACTCTTGGATCGCTGCCGCCGTAGCGCTCTCGATCCTGTTGCTCGGCAGTTGCCTCGGCCAGGCCGCGTCGGCCTGGGTGCTGGCTGGTCAGGCTCCGATCCATCTCTCACTCGACGTCATCACCGACAAGGCCGCACTGCCGAGCCCGTCGAAGGCGACCGAAGTCCGCATCGCCTCCCTGACCTACGCCGGTCGGCCGCTGGCAGCGACCGATCTCTCTTTGCGAGGATCCTGGCGAGTCGAGGCGAACGCCAACTCCGGTCCACACTTCATCCACAAGGCTCCCGACAAGCCCACGGATAACGTGGGGATCGACATCCCGCACGCCCCCGTCGAAATGCGCGTGCTTCGACACGCATTCTCAGGCGCGATCCGGGTCCGCGACTCACTCGGTCACGATCGAACCATCGACCTGTACGCCAAGAACGCCGTGTACGAGGGCCTCGTTCTCGGAGCACCGGATTCCTGGCCGGCCAGGATCGGTGCCTATATCCTGCTCTGTCTGCTGGCGTTCGCGATCGCCCCTTGGAAGGGCGGATTTCGTGCGACGACGTGGCTCGTGCTCTCGGTCGCATGCATGCACGCGCTCTATTTCCTTGCCGCCCCTGTGGGATGCACAACGGACTCTCCCGGCTACCTCTGGGCCACGCGGCACTTCTGGGCCGGTCGCCCCGACCAGTTCCCGGTGGGATACGGCTTGTTTTGCAATCTGATCGGCCTGGGCGTCGAATCGGGGAGCCGTCAGCTCGGAACCGCGGTCGTGCTCGTCCAACATGCCCTGACCGTCGCTGGAATTCTCGCGTTGTTCGTCGCCATGCGCACGGTGGTTCGCGAACGGTGGGCGTTCCTCGGGGCGCTCATGGCAGGTCTCAGTCCGGCGTCCCTGTTCCTCGCTCAAATGGCGATGTCGGAGAGCCTCACGTTTCCCTGCCTGGTCGGAGCCTGGTACTTCGCATGGATCGCCAGTCGCCGACGCCAATGGGCGTGGGCCGTCGCTGCCGGCGTGTGTGGAGCCTGGGCGACGCTTGCAAGGATCATCCCAGTGGTGGTCGTCGCCCCCGTCTATGGCCTGCTGTTTCTCTTTCCATGGCGTCAACGGTGCTGGCGCCACCTGTTGATCGCGCTCGGCGTCATCGCCCTGGCATGCGGCAGCGTCTTGGCAAACTATGCGCTCCGGTCCGGACGCGTGACGTTCTCGACCATCACCGGACGTCACCTACTCAATCATTTCGTCCACTGTCAGAAGTTGCTCGCCAGAGACGGGCCAGCTACGCGCCAACTGCTGGAAATCGTGCCAGATCCAACCTCGCTCCCACACTGGGAGATCCAGGCGAAGATCGGCGCGGATCGCGAAGCGCGTCTCGGTGGAGAGAACTTCTACATGCGCGTCGCTATGGAAGCAGCAAAGACCGCGTCGCTGGGCGAGCATCTCACGTTCACGACAGGTCTGGCCTGGCGCAACCTGAGCAAACCGATGCGTTTCTCCACGCCTCGCCAGAGCGTCCCCCGCCGGTTCGACAGCTTTGGACTCGGTAGCCCTCCCGTCGATGCCCGGCTGCTGCGTGTGCGCGGCACGGTCGAGCGTTGGGTCGAGCATCTCGATAGCGCATGGCTCTGGATGTGCTGGGTGCTGCTGGCGTTGTCGCTTCCCGTGACCCTCCTCTTGCGATGTGAGCGCCGGTTGTGGCTCGCGTGTCTGTCGATTCCGTTCGCTTATGTCTTCGCCAGCTCGGCGGTGGAATACGAACTACCCCGCTACCAACTCGCGATCGCGCCGTTCGTCTATGTGCAGTCAATCGCCACGATCGGTGTACTCTGGGACTCTCTCGGCCGCCTGGCGCTCCGCCTGCGCGACCGAGCACAGGCGGAGGCCTGACGGAACCGAGCGGGGTTCGCAGCCGGCGAAATCCGCATACCGACCGTTTGAGTGGCGTGGCAACCGCGCCCTGTCACGTATAAACCGCTCATGCTTCGCCGACTCGTCGCCCTTCCAAAGCTCCGCGCACTCGCCCTAGTCCTGCTGTCTGGCGGCGCTCTCGTCAGCTCCGCTTTGGCCCAGAACCAACCGGCAGAGGTGCCAGACTTCACCGTCCGCGCCGAGAAAGTCCGCGCGGAACTCGCGAAACTGCCCAAGGACAAGGACTCCGAGGCACGCCGGACCGCTCTCCAGGCTCGACTCAAACTGCTCGAGCGTGGCATCGAGCTGCAAGTCCAGCACAGCCGACTCGTCCGTGGCGAGCTCGAGCGGCGCGACGCCGTCGTGCAGCAAGCCAGGGCACTCCCGCCGCTCGAGGAGCAAGCCTTGGGGTGGAGCAACGTCGACACCAGCAAGCCCAAGTGGCAGCTCGCGTTTCGTCGCGACGAGCTCAGCGCCGTGCGCAGCAAGATCGACGCCGAACGTCGCAACTTCGTTGCGCTCGAAGAAGAGTGCGATGCACACCTGAAACAACTCGCCGAGGAGAACACGCTGGCGAGCACGCGCACCGAGCTCGCGCTCACGAAGGAGCGCTCCGAAGCGACGAGCCAGCTGGCGGCTTTGCGCACGCGGCTGGAAGCCAGAGGCAAGGCCGCGCTCAAGGGCGAGCCGCTGCGCCTCGCATCGCTCCGCCGAGAAGTTCTCGAGCTACAGCTCGGTGTGCTCGACCTGGAAACCACGCGGAAGACCAAATGGCGCGAGGTGCTGGCGCATGAGATCGCGTTCTGGACCAAGTTTCGCGAAGCGTTGCGCACGCGACGTCTGGCCCCGATTCGCAAGCAGCTCGCCGAGGTCGATGCTCGTATCGCCGAACTCGCCGCGGCTCTGCTGCCCGCCGTGAAACTCCCAGCGCAGGCTCCCGCCGCGGTCAGGAGCGTCTTCGAGGCCGTGCGTGCGCGGGTGCGAGAGACCATCCGGAAGGTCGCCAAGCGCAACAGTGCCAACGATGTATTGCAGGCCGAAGAACGCCAGGTCGCCAACTGGCGTGACGAGGCCAAGGCGCGCCGCGATCGCGCGCTCAAGGACACCGTTCCTGGCGCACAGAGTTCCGACGCTGTGTTGTACTTCAAGCTACGCATGGCCCGCACCGACCTGGAGCGCTCGCTACGCAATGCACTCGAGGACTCGCGCTGGAACAACCTGCCCACGCAGGTCGCCTCCCTAAAGAATGATCTCGACACGGCCGCCGCCAAGTTGGCCAGCACGGACGCCCGAATCGAAACTGCGTTGCGCACGGCACTCGGCAACGAGCGCGGGCCGATCGCCAAGGACCTGCGGGCACCGATGCGCGAATGGGCCCAGCGCGAGCGGGCACAGCTCCAGCAGCTGGTCACCGCGACCGAACGCGCGATGCTGAGCGCGCTCACGGGAATCGCCGTGCTCGAGGAACAACGCGACGTGCTCGTGTCGGGCATCCGCGAACTCGATCGACGTGGCCTTTGGCTCCGGGATCCGTCCCGCTTCCGAGTGCAAGCGATCTGGTGGACCGGCGAGATCTGGATCCAAGAAGGCCCTCGAACTCTGGGCAACCTCGTGGCACTTCCGGCACAGATTTGGCACAAGGCAATGCACGCCTCGCGCGGCGCCGGCACCGCGCGGCTGCGCTTTGTCCTGGCGATCTTGGCCGGCCTGGGCGGACTCCTGGCAGCACTCGCGTTCCGCCGTCGCGCCAGGGAACTCCTCGCGCGCGTAGCACGCGGGGCGGAGCAGGACGACTACGTCCCCGAACGACGGCTCGTGAACGCGGTTGCGCTGGCCGGGCTCCTTTGGCGCGCCGCCGTGCCCGCAGGCTTGGGCGTTCTCTTCCTGCTCTGTGCCGGTATCGACACGCTGCCACCCGAGGACGCGCGGGTCGCTCGAGCGATCGGCCTAGCCCTGGTCGTCGGCGGCTTCTGGTGGGGCTTCACCAAAATCTGCACGCGCCCGCTCCGGCCCCGCGTCCGTCTGCTGCATATCGACGACGTCAAGGCCCGACGCCTGCACCTTCTGTCGATCACCGGCCTGGCGATGTGGCTACTCGGACAGTTCGGCGAACTGACCTACGGGCTCGTGCCCGACATTCGCGGCGCCGAGGTCGCCCAGGCGCTAGGAACCGTGCGCAACGCGGGGCTGATCCTCGTGCTGCTCGTGTTCTTTCTCATGCGCAATCTGCTGCGGCAGCTGTTTCGCGCACACGCAGACGGCGGGGTCCGCTTCCTCCAGGGCTTCGTCCTGCTGCTCATGTGGCCGGCACGCCTCGCACTGTTCGCAGCCTTGGTCCTGCTCGTGCTCAGCTACCACGGCCTCGCCGCCGCGCTGGGACTGTCGGTGCTCAGCGTGCTCGGTGCGGTCGTCGTGGGCGTGGTCAGTCACGAAACGATCCGCGAGGAGCTGCGCTACCGCTTCGTCGCCGACGACACCAGCGGTCGCAAACTCCTGGGTGGCTGGCTGGAAATCCTCGAGCTGGCCGCGAGCCTCCTGCTCATGCTCCTGACGTTCAGTCTCATCCAAGGCTGGTCGTGGGCTGAATGGAAGGAACTCGGGGCAACGCACCTTTGGGGCGAGATCGTCCGCAATGCGAATGGAAAGGTCATTGGCGACGAGAGCATCCGCGTGGGCAGTCTGGTTGCCTTCGTTGTCACGGTCCTGCTTACGCTGGCTGTCGCACGCCGCTCCCGGCGAACCATCGAACTCCTGCTCCAGGACCAACCGCGCTTCGACCGCGGCCTGCGCTATACGCTCGGAACGCTGACCTTCTACATGCTCGGCATCGTCGGCATGCTGCTCGCGTTCAGCTTCCTCCATCTCGGCTTCAACAAGCTGCAATGGATGGTCGCGGCCCTCTCACTGGGCATCGGCTTCGGCCTGCAGGAGATCATCAGCAACTTCGTGTCCGGCATCATCCTGCTCTTCGAGCGCCCGCTGCGCGTCGGCGACGTAGTTCAGGTCGACGCTACCGTCGGCGAGGTCCGCAAGATCACGATTCGCTCCACGACCATCACCTCCTATGACAACATCGACGTCATTGTTCCCAACAAGGACTTCGTCACCAAGTCGATCATCAACTGGACGGCGTCGGACCGGGACATGCGCAGCAAGATCGAGCTTGGCGTCGCCTACGGGACCAACCTGAAACGCGTCCGCGAGCTCCTCCTCGAAACCGTCAAGAAGCACGGCCGGGTCTACAAGAAGCCTGCGCCGTCGGTCTACCTGGTCTCGTTCGGCGACTCGACGATCGACTTCTCGGTTCGCTATTGGACCTCGCTCGACCACAAACTGAGCACATTCAGCGACCTGCACTTTGCCATCGAGGCAGCCTTCGCCCGCGAGAACATCGAGATCCCGTTCCCGCAGCAGGACATCCACTTCCGCGACCCACTGGAGCTTCGCTCCCCCGTGGACGAACGCGGAACGCCTCGCGCGGGGAGTTGAGGATGGACCATGGCAGGCCGCGGCTGCTGTGCTACAGGCCGAACGGCGTCAGCGGGTGCGATCTAGCAGCTGGCGGACCCCCGAAA
>CAYSWE010000035.1:16138-17302 GCA_964434515.1 uncultured Phycisphaerales bacterium
CGGGTGCTTCGGGCGCCCGGCCAAGCAACACTTCGAGCCGCCGCTTGAGTTCGTCCATACCGCTCACGAGGTTGACCTTCTCGATATCCGACTCGAGGTTGAGCGAAGCCTCAGCCAGCGTGGACTTGGCAGCGAGAGTCTCGAGCATCCGCTCCTCGATGGTGTCCTCGGTGACCAGGATGAACACCTGCACCGGACGCTCCTGTCCCATGCGATGGGCGCGGCCGATGCGCTGCTCGAGCATCGCCGGATTCCACGGCAGGTCGACATTGATCACCGCATTTGCCGCTTGCAGATTGAGCCCAGTCGCGCCGGCGTTGGTTGCCAGGAAGAGCTTGCACTCCGGATTCTTCTGAAACGTCTGCACCAACTTCTTGCGCCGCTTCTGCGGAACGGACCCGTCGAGCCGAACGAACTCCTCACCGTGGCCGCGCACGAGGCCCTCGATCAGATCGAGCATCGACGTCCACTCGGAGAACAAGACGATCTTGCGATCGGACTCCTGAAACAATCCTTCGAGCAGCGTATCGAGCCGCGCCAACTTGCTCGAATATCCAGGCGGATCTTTGTCGACCAAGAAGGTGCTGTCCGCCGTCATGCGTGCCAGTAGCAGCGCCTTGCGCAGTCGCAGCAAGTCCATCTCGTTGATGTAGGCCTTGTTGACGATCGAGCTGATGATCTTGAGCTGTCCGCCGTGCATCGAGGACTGCTCGTCGGTCGGCGGGACTCGTACGATCTCGGTCGTCCGCGGCGGTAGATCGGCGAGCACATCGGCACGCGTGCGCCGCAGCAAGATCGGTGCAAGTCGCTTGCGCAGTTCGCCGAGGTTCTTGTAGCCGAGCAGCTTGCCTCTTTCGTCCACGATGCGATGCATGTTGTGGAAGCGAAACATCGGCGGCAACCGCCGGTCGTCGACGAACTCGACGATCGAGTGCAGGTCGTCGATGCGATTCTCGAGCGGCGTCCCGGAGAGGACCAGCGCGAAGCGGGACCGCAGACTCTTGATTGCGGCGCTGGTCTTGGCCCCCCAGTTCTTGATACGCTGCCCCTCGTCGAGAACGATCAGATCCCATTCGACCGTCTCTATGATGGCGAGGTCGCGCAGCACCTGCTCATAGTTGCAGATCGTAAAGAACCTGTCCGCCCGGTATTGGTCAACGCGAG
>CAYSWE010000036.1:0-17150 GCA_964434515.1 uncultured Phycisphaerales bacterium
ATGCTCGAGCCCATCCAGCGCTACTTTTCGCATCCAACGCCCCTGGTCCGCTCGGCCGCCCTGATCGCCGCGGCACGGACGCGCAATCGCAAAGCCGTGCCGGCAATCCTGGAGTTCCTGGGTCCAGAAGAGACCAACGCAAACGTCCGCTTGACCGCGCGCAAAGCTCTCAAGGCTTTGTCGGGCGATCGTGTCGATCACGGCTACGATGTCGACGCATGGAAAGAGGAGTTCAGTCAGTAGCGTCGCCCGCAAGGTCCCAGGCCGGCACAGTCGTCAGTGTGTTCGGGATTCTCTTGTTCGGGTGCGGCGATTCTCGCCCGGCTAGCGCCCTGCCCAGCGACGCGGCTGGGATCGCCACAGCGCTCCTGGAACGTCTCGCACCCAAAGGGCGCGGGAATCTCGATGGTGTCTTGATCTCGTGGACAACCGGGGACCAGGCGGGCGCTGACGACACCAGAGTCCTTGCCGCGATAGGCTTCCCAGACAGGATGCGACTCGAGATCCGACAGCCCGGCAATGCAACGCGCGTGATCCGTCGCGCGGGGAACAAGATCCGCGTCTCTGCGGGCAGGGCACCGGCCAAAGACGCCGACGTCGCGACGCGAAGGCACAACGACCGGCTCCTCGCGCTACTGGGAACCTTGTGCGGCTGGGACCTGCGGTCGGACACGCACCCGAAGCTCGAAGGTTCGATGTTGGTCACGCGCGCCACCTGGCTGGGAGGTAGCCAAGAGACCATCATCCGACGCGAACTCGAAGCCGGGAACGTGACGCGACTCTCGATCGGCGATCGAAGCTGGAGCCTGCACTCCTCCAACAAGATGCCCTTCCCCGATGTCGACTCAGCCAACGAGCTCGGGCCATTCACCTTCACCCGCTTCGAACCGGGACAGGCGTTTGCGCCGTCGTACTTCGACGAGGAAGCGGCTCCGGAAACGATGAACCAGATCGTCCAGGATCAAGAACGCAAGAACTTCAAGCGACCGCTGCTCGCAGCGTCACCCGCGGCTTACACACTCACCCTCGACGACCCGGGCTCGTGGGACAGCCGACTCGAGCGGCTCGATACGGTTGGGCGAAAGTTGTTCGAACTGGGTCAGATGCCGGTCGGCCTGCCATCCTACGGCGACCGCAAGATGGTGATCTACTTCCAGCCCCAGCAGGCCAATGGAAAGCCACGCGTCCCGAAAGGACAGTCGATGGGCAAACGACCGGCCGGACATGTGCTCGTCCTCTATGCCAAGGCGACGCTGGCGGACGCAACCAAACAACTCAGCGAAAAACTCCGAGTTCATGCTACGCGCATCGGACTCTTTCCCGCCGACAAGCTACGGGCCTATCCGTACGTTCTTCCAGGCGGCGCCATGCCAAACCCCGGGGACCCAATCGTCGTTCGCGGGGAGCTGCTCGTAAAGTAGCGCACTGCGCTCCAGCGAGGCGACTGTCCCTCTTGGGGGACAACCAGCCGGCGATGCGCGCCCGGCGGCCTGCCCCGGTCTGCGGTATCCTTCTTGCTGGCCCTCACATCCCAGGAGCCTCCAAATGCCGTATCCCGTCCAAACGATCCTCGCCAGTCTCGTGTTCGCCGGACTGCTTCCTTCGCAGGTGCGCATCGCGCCGACGCGATCCCACAGCGTTCAGCGCGCAGCGCCGACGCGCCGGAGCCCCGTGCGACGCGCACCGGTTCGTAGCAGCCCCCGACGGCCAGCACCCGTGCGACGCGCCGCTCCGCCGAGGCGCACCTACCAGCCACCGCGCAGGTCAAGCCCGCCGCGACGCACCTACCAGCCACCGCGCAGGTCCACCCCACGCCGGCGCACCTACCAACCCCCGCGCAGGTCCACCCCGCCGCGACGAACCTACCAACCCCCGCGCAGGTCCACCCCACGCCGGCGCACCTACCAACCGCCGCGTAGGTCCAGCCCGCCGCGGCGCACCTACCAGCCGCCGCGCAGCGGCGGGTCCACGTCGGTCAGACGCTGGATCATCGGTGGACGATCGACCGCGCGTCCGTCAAGACGCGTCCGCGTCGTCCCCCGCTTCGGATCGATACGGGGCAGCAGCGCACGCCGAAGCATCACGACTCCCTCGCGGGGTTGGAAGACGGTGAGTCCTAGCCCAACGCCGGGTAAGACCCGCATCCGGCGACCACCAAGCACGGGCCGCGGACTCACACCAGCAACGCCGAAACCAGGTCGTGGGCGATTCGTCGGCAACAAGCGCACGGCTCCGCCGATCGTTGGCAGATTCGACACGATCCGCCCCCGCACACCGGGCCGCCCCGGTCGATACAGTGGCGGACGTCCCGGTGCGGGTCGTATCGGCGGACCCATCCGCGGTAACCGATCGAAGTCGGTGGGGATCGCGCCGGCGCGCGGTCGACCGTCGCGCGGCGGACCGTCGAGGGGCGGCAGGATTCACCACGGTCGCTCGCATCGGCGGTCGCGACGCTGGCACACAGCCTATCACTACGGCCCATACGGCTGGAATTACTATCACGGCGCGTACTGCTACTCCAACTACTACTCGCCGTACTACTACCGCTCCTACGGCTACTTCCCCTTCTACGGCGGCCTGGGGTACGGGTACGCCGGGATCTACTACTCAACGTGGCGACACTGGTGGACGAGTTCCTGGTTCCCTTACTACGGGGCACTTTGGTATCCATCCTGGTACGCAACGTCCAGCTACCTTTGCTACGACCCGGACTACATCGCCAGTCGACGCTACGTGGAGCGTGGCGGCTACCGCATCCTCGACGATCCCGGAACCGACGACGGCGCAGCAGCGGACGAACCCGTGGATGAGGCGGAATCCAAAGGGTCGACCCCGGAGAGTCTCGCGCGGTACTACGTCGAACTCGGCGATCTGTATTTTCGCACACGCAGGTACCTGCGTGCAGCCGAAGCCTATTCGCGCGCAATCCGCCTGGTGCCAGACGACGGATCGCTTCGGTTCGTGCAGGCCGATGCTTGGTTCGCTACTGGCGACTACGACAAAGCGGCCTACGCAATTCGCCAAGGACTGCGACTAGACCCAGCCCTCGCCGAGGCCGACGTCGACAAACGCGAATACTACGGTAACAAAGCGGACTTCACCAAGCAGCTCGACGCCCTGCGACGTCATCTCAAGGACCGACAGTTCGACTCGCAGGCCCGGCTCGTGCTCGCCTACAACCTACGCTTCTCGAAGGCCCTTGCGGAGACCGCAAACGAACTCAACAAGCTCGCAGAACAGCTGCCGGGTGACAGCAGCGTGAGCTTACTGCGCAACGGACTCAAGGCGCTGGAGGCGGCTAAGACCCCCACATCGAAGAAGGCACCGGCATCGAAGAAGACACCCAAGACGAAGAGCGGCGTCTGACCGCACCCGGATCAATCGGTCGTCGAATCGGCGATCGCTTGCCTGGCCTCCTGCAGCGCGGTCACCAGCTCCTCGTCCTCGCAGCAGCCGAGCGTATGCAACAGGTTTCCGAGGCTACGGATGAGCATGCGAGCATCGGTCACACCCTCGAGCAGGCTCTCGTGAAAGCTGTAACCCATTGCCTGAATCCGCTCGATGCAATCGCGCCTGGTCAACACACGGCCACCGTGGAACGGATCGAGCAACACGGACCGTGCCCCGCGCATGCGCAGGATGAAGTGGCCGGGTAACCCGACGCCCTCGATGGGCAAACCAACGCGACGGCCAACCAGCACGTAAACCGCACACAGGCTAATGGGAACACCGCGACGGCGTCGCAGGACCTGGTCGAGGAAATTGTTGCCAGGATCGTAGTAGCGACGATTGTCCCCGCGAAAACCGAGATCGTCACGAAAGAACTGCGCTAGTGCCGAAACCACGCGTCGCGTACCAAGCCCCTCGACCCGCGGGCGCAGGGCGTCCGCCCACTCGTCGAGTTGAGCAACGACCCGGCGAAGATCCAGAAGCGGACGCGGCAGCCGGGCGACATGCAATAACCCCGTCTCGAGGTCGATCGGCTGTCCTCCGACGAAGTCCCGGAAGGATGCCACCCAACACCGCACATTGAGACGTCGCAAGACCGCTCGGACACGCGCGTTCGACTCGGCGTCCCCAGCTTCGCACAACGACTCGAGTGGCGCTCGCGCGACCGCACCCCAACGCAAGAGTTGATCGGCGCAGGCCTCGTGCACGCGAGGGCTTGGATCGAGCAGCAGCGTGGCTGCAGCTCGAACACGCTCCGGTGTCGGGACCTGCTGGCGAACGACGGAAGATTCCATGGAGGCATGCGCTATTGGAAACGGGGAATGGCAGTGTATGGCGATGAGCCAGGGACACAACCGCGCAAACAGCCTCTAGATGCGCCGAGCCGCAACTCCTGGCGACAACTCCTCATGGCACGGAGCCGATGTCGACCAAGTTTTTTGTCTTCGGAAGACTCTCGGGCGCCGGGCTACTTGCCCTTTTTTCCCTTCGACTTGGAGTCCACGATGCTCTGACCATCGGGCCCCTCCGCGAGAGGCATGGGCGCCGTCGGAACCACCGTCGTGACCATCTCGCGCACCGGGATCGCCTTGCCGGTCACCGGATCCGCCCCACCGCCGCCGGTGACGTGCAGATAGGTGTAGGTGCCGTCATCGTGCACAAAAACGCTGAAGCCGTTGTCGGGGTCACGGTACCGCTTGATCACGGGCGCAGCACGCCCGCCAACATCCACCGGAGGGCACGGACCGATGTGGTCCGGGTCCGGAATCAGCTGCTCGGCTGCTGGGCGCATCAGAGCCCAAAGCCGACTGCGTTTCTCGTGTGCCGTGTCGACGGCCTTCGGCTTGCCCTTGTCCACGAGCGGCGCGGCCTTCAGGCCTCCGTCTTTGCCTGCGTCCGGGGTAGGTTTCGGGTCGGTTGTCTTCGGTGTGACCGCAGGATCCCCGGTATCGGAATCCGTGCCCGGATCCTCGCGCAGCACGAGCCAAGCACCGCCCCCCAACAGCAACACGAAGAGCAGTCCAAAGAGCGCTTTCATCGTCTTTCCTCGTTTCTCAAATCAAAGCCTGCAGAAGAATAGCGCGCCGACGGAGCGTTCGCTCGGTCTCACACGACTTTCCAAACGTTGCCGACGACGAATACTCCGCGGGAACGGACTCGGCCGCTGCGCAGGGAAATTGCAAGCGGGGCGCCCCGAAGGACGCCCCGCCGCACGATCCAGGACAACAGTCCTGGATCGACTGGTCCAAGGACTACCGGTTGTAGCCGTAGACGAAGTCCGTGGCGGTGGACTTGTTGCTCGACACGGCGACGGAGCTCGCTGCGACAGGCAGGGTGATGCGCACTGCGGTGCGCTCAGGCACGACCGTGGCCGGGCCGATGTTGGTACTGCCACGCTTGGCCTGGACGGTGAGCGTGCCGGCGCCGTCGTTGCGGACGACGATGTTGCGATCGGCGACGCGCTTCGAGATCGAGGCGGGCGTGCCCGAGACAGCCGTCCCAGCCGTGAAGCCGGTCGGGACGAGCTTGCCGCGGAAGCTCATCAGGGTCGAGAGCTTGACGCCGGCCGACTGCGAGGCGACGACCGCCTGCCCGCTGAAGTTCGGCAGGTTGGCGATGACGCCACGGAGCGGGTTGTTGGCCGCACCGAGGTTGAGGCTCAGGCTGGCCTTGCCGCCAGTGATCGCGCCCATGAGCTGCGGGCCCGCGGCGAACAGCGGATCGAGCAGGTTCAGGTAGAGGTCGCCAAACGGCGTCGGGACCTTCCCGGGGAAGGTCGTGGTCGACCAGAACATGACGGCAACGCCGCCGTTCCAGTTGGAGCCAGCCTCGACCGTCCAACGGTAGTTGTCGGTGCGAACCGGGCTGCCAGCGCCCGTGTCGTCGAAGTCCGGATCGATGCGCGCATACCCCTGGTTGGGGTTCCGGAGCGAGCCGGCGCAGTTGTAGACCGTGTTGTCGGACGCGCCATTCAGAACGACTTCGCCGAAGAAGCTCTCGAGACGCCAGGTGCGGTTGATCGGAGCCGGGTCAGGATTGCGTGCGACGCCACTCCAACCGTGCTTCTCGATGATCTGCGCGGCCGGCGAACCGTCGGTGCGCGGGATCTCGCGGTGACGCGTGTTCTGGAAGCAGAGCAGCGTGCCGCGGTACGTCGCACCCTGCGACATGTGGACGCTCAGGCCGTCCGTCGTCCAGTTGGTGGGGACCGTGAACTGCCAGACGTGATGCCACTGCTCGGTGCCGTGGTTGATCAGGTGCGGCGTGGTGGCCAGAGCGGTGTGGGTCAGGATCCAGGCGCCGATACCCGACTGTCCCGCTGGAAGCAGCAGGTTGGTGCCGTAGGTGCGCAGGCCGGCGTAGTCCGGCTGGCCCTTGGCGTTGAGGAGCGTCGTGCCGACGTTCCACGGCTCGCGGGTCGACTGATCCTGATCCTGCATAACGTAGCGCGACCGCGTCAGCGTCTGCAGACCGGCGGAGTTGCCGTAGGCAAACGCCTGGGACACATGGCCTGGCGTCCCGCCGTTGCTGCCGCGTGACGTGAACTCTGTGCTCCGGTCGTAGCTGTTGGCCGGGTTGAAGACCGTCGTTTGAGCGATGACACTCGTCGATAGAGCGGCGACCGCAATCAGTGCAAGGCTAGCTCGCATATTGGATAAACCTCCAGGGATTAGAGAGAGACCACCGTTCGCAGCAAGATGACATCCGACTCCGATTCCTAGGCAGGAACGCGCAGAAGCGCACTGCTGGGCGGCTTCGGAGAGCCTCGGCTGGAAGCCGTTGGCAGGAGGACGGCATTTCGCAGGAAAGATGGGGACCAACCGAACGCGACATGCACTCGATCGGGAATAGAGAACTGTCCTCTAGTATGCCCTCTGAAGCGAACAGTGACAGACCCTCTCGACGAATTCCCGCGGAGAATTGTCGCCGAAAAATACGCGAAGGCGCAACTTTCCCGACCACACCGGCCCCTCCGGCGCACCCGGCCCTCCAGCGCAGAGCTGGAGGGCCGACGCGAACGGGATGGTGCCGAGAACAGGATTTGAACCTGCACGGCCAATAAAGGCCACTAGCCCCTCAAGCTAGCGTGTCTGCCAATTCCACCACCTCGGCCCATGGCCAGCGCCGCGAGGCACCGGCTGAGGGCGCAAGACGCTAGCGAAGCGGTCCCGGGGACGCAAGCCCAGGCTCAGTGCTCGCCCCGGTCCAGCTCAAAAAGTGAAGAACAGCCGCGCCTCGACCCGCAGGTCCTTGGGCCGGGCGCGGAGTTCGAGACACGCAGAATGCAGGTACTCGAGCCAACTCATGGCCTCACTGAACTGAATGTCCACGCCACGGCCGAGCTTCTGCCTTTCGGCCGGCCACAACGCATCGAGACGTCGCCCGATCAGCTCCTCAAAGCGTCGCGAGTCCGCGCCGCGCAACTGCGCCTTGTCGCGGTACCGAGCCCGAAACTCGCGGCGAAAGATCTCGTCCTCGATGCGCGGACGAACCGTCGCCGCCCAGGCCGGATCCGGCGCCTCACTGCGACTCTGGCGCCGCGTAAACTCTTGGTACTTCGCCACGATGTCACTGCAGCGCGGCCCATCGAGCCATGCAAACCCCGAGAGTGTCGAGGGGGACTGGTCGAGCACGGCCGCGACCTGGTCCTCCCCGAGAATCGATCGCTGCTGACCGTAGCGGGCCATCACGACCTCGCGCATCAGCTTGCCGGAGTTGCTGACCATGAAGTTCCGGCGGAGGTCGTCATCATCGAACAAGACTGCAATCTCGCCGGTCCCCTCGATGTGCGGGTTCCCCCACTCGCTGATCTTCACCTGGTTGCCAGGCCCGGCCAGCATGTTGTACTCGCCACCCTCGAAGCCGATGTGCTGGCGCAGCTTCTTGCGAAACACGTCAATGAGTTTCTTCATGCGCCCGGTCTCCCCTGGAAGCGACCGAAAGATCAACGCCCAAGCGGGCGCAGGCGAGGGAATCGGAACCTTGAACTCCTTCTCGATCGCGGGGTAGTCGTTGTTGCGAAACACGATGCCGACCCACGGCTCGAGCCCTGGCGCAAACCGCTCGATCATGCCCTCCAGCCCCTGATTCTCGCCCGCGAGCTTGAGCCCATCTCGAATCAGCTCTTGCGTGTCACGATCGAGCACCTGGATCAGTTCCGTGAGGAAGTGGCCAGGCGGCACGCGCAGCGCAGCGGCAAACGCAGCCGTCGCCGGCACATGCCCAAGGAACCGGCGCAGCCAATGCTGCACGTCGCCGGCCTTCTCGTCGTGGAACCTCCTCTGGAAATCCGTGAGCTGTCCTGGATTCACATTGAGCTGCGCGAGGAGTGTGCAGGCCGAATCCTCTTCAAACACCACGCTGGCCCACAGTCGACGCATCGCAGGCTGGCTCATGAACAACTTCAGCAGGCGTTGCTCTTTGGTTGTATCGCTGCCGGCTCGCGGCCAGGTGGCAAACTCTGGCAGCCACTTGCGCAGCATGCTGGCATCGACCATCGACTCCACGGCGTTGGGCACATCGACGCCAACGCGCTTGCTCCACTCTGCGAGCGGCGTAATGAGCTGGTCGTTGTAGTCCGCCGACGCGTGCATCGGGTCCCGGTCGGAGTCGCCGAGCATCTGAGCCCTCGACGCGGCCACGAGTTCCTTCGCGTTGCCTAGGATGACGAGGTCCTTGATGCGCGTCAGAAACATCGGCTCGGCGCGTGGCGCAACGATCTGGAAGATCCCCGCGCCCGTATCCGTCACCTTGGCCGCGCCGAGGCGCGCTTGGACGAACGGATAATCAAGCAACGCAATCCCGGCCCGGATCTTCCAACTCGCACGCGTGTAGGCGGCCCAAGCGAAGCCCTGCCCGCTCGCTCGGAGTTTGCCAGCCAACACGACGTCCGAGCCGACCATGTCACCGAGGATATCGAGTCCGACGACCGGCACGGCGGCAAGCTGCGCCTGGAGATCCTCCAACTGCGCCAGCGCTGGGCCCACGTCGGCTTTCAGCGAGCGGAAGAACTTGCCGCTACTGAGCCGCGACCACGACGGCATCTCCGTCACGTCACGCCAGAACACCGGCTCGGGGAACTCAACGAAGTCGCGGGACAACGCCCGCTTGGCGACGTAGAAGTCCACATCCGCGGGAACGGCGCGGCGAATCTCGTCTACCGTGCCCTCAAAGGGGTTGTAGACAAACGTCCAAAACGCCGCGAACGCGAGTCCAGCCACGGCCAGAACCACGATCAGCAAGACCTTCGCTATCTTCTTCCAACGCATCGACTGTTTCCGGGAGAACCACGCGAATCCAACCAGACGCAGCTACACTCTGCGTCTTCCACTTTTCCGGGCCCACCTTCCTGAGCCGACGCTTGCGAAGTCTCGCGGGCGTGGCTGCCAACTGCAACGGCCGATATGCGTCGGACGATGACACCGTGAGAATCTCTTCCCGAATCGAGCAAGTCCGTGAGTCCACCACGCTGGCCATCGCCGCGCGGGCGGCCGAGCTACGAGCTGCCGGCCGCAACATCATCTCGCTCGCAGCGGGAGAGCCCGACTTTGCGACACCGAGCGCGGCCTCCGAGGCTGGCATCCAAGCCATCCGCAACGGCGAAACGCACTACACGCCCGTGGCTGGCATCGCTCCGCTCCGCAAAGCCGTGTCCGAGGCGATCGCGCGCGATTACGACCTCAACTACGATCCGAGCCAAATCTGCATCTCCGCCGGCACGAAACCGGCGATCTGGCTTGCCCTGACAGCCCTGCTCGAGCCCGGAGACCTTGTTGTCGTTGTTGCGCCGTACTGGGTGTCGTATCCGGACATCGTCGCACTCGCCGGCGGCGAGGTGCTGCTGCTCGAGACCGACGAGCAGAACGGCTTCGTTCCGACCCAGGAGCAGCTCGAAACCGCGCTCGGTTCGCCCGGAGTCCGCGGCATCCTCATCAACTCGCCGTCGAATCCAACGGGCGCAATCTGGCCGCCCGAACGCATCGAGCAGCTCGTTGCAATCTGTGCACGGCGAGATCGATGGATCGTCTCCGATGAGATCTACTCCGAGCTACACTTCGACGACACTCGCGTGGTTTCCCCGACACAGATTCCGGGCGGGCGCGAGCGCACGGTCCTGCTCAACGGCTTTTCCAAGACCTACGCCATGACTGGATGGCGTATGGGCTGGTTGGCGGCGCCTCCCGAACTCGTCCGCGGCGTCATTCGTGCCCAAAGCCAACTCATGGGCAACGCCTGCTCGATCAGCCAGGCCGCGGCACTCGAGGCGCTGGCGCCACGCAATCGTGGCGACGTCGACAAGATGATCGACGCCTTCCGGAAGCGCCGCGCCTTTCTGATTCCCGCGGTGCAGCGAATCGAGGGCTTCTCCCTGCATCCGCCCTCGGGTGCGTTCTATGCGTTTCCCGGCGTGCAACCGCTCATCGCCGCACGGGGCCTCGCCGATGACGTCGCACTTGCGAAGACGCTACTCGAGCAGACCGAGGTTGCCACCGTTCCCGGAACCGCGTTTGGTAGGCCCGGTCATATCCGATTGAGCTTCGCGGCAAGCCTCGAAGACCTCCACGAAGCCATGGAGCGCATCTGGCGCTGGGCCGGTAGCCCGACTTGAAGAACCAACCAAGGCCAATCAACCTGATGGAATGAAATGACTCTCTCCGAGCTGACCTCACGGGAATCCGATCTCTACGTCCGCGTTGCCGCGGTCGAACCACGCCGCTCCAAGGGCGGAACAGCCTTCGTCTCGATCCGACTCGGTGATCGAACGTCGACGCTGCCGGCAACGCTCTTCTACGACCACCCAAGCTATGAGACCGCGATGGCGCTCAAGCCGGGCCAAGTGATCGCTTTGCGTGGATCGCTGGGGTCCTACCAAGGGACTCCGCAGATCGAGGTCCACAAGCTTCGCCCGCTGGACGAGCGCGATGAGTCGCGGTGGAGCCCGGACGACGTGTTCGGACCAGCACTGGCCAACGTACGTGACATCGTCGTCGACAAGCTCGTCATGGACATCGAAACCGCCCCCCTCGCCGATGTGCGCAGCCTCCCCCGCACGCTCGTCGAGGAAGTAACCCGCGTGGCCAAGGACAAGGAGTGGCCGATCGACAAGGTACTCGCACTCAACCCCCTGTTCTCGCGCGTGGTATCCATTGCCGTCGGCAGCGCGGACAGCGACGGTGGCACGGTGCTGTTCGCGCCGGAGGCCTCGGACCTGGACGGCCTACGCCAGGACGCGCCGGATTGGCTGCGGCCGCTGAGCGAGCCCGACATGCTCGCCGCCTTCTGGGCGCTTTCGAGTTCCGCCGAACTCGTCATCACGTTCAACGGCCGCAACTTCGACCTGCCGTTCCTACGCACGAGGTCCGCGGTGCTCGGCGTCCCGGTGGCCCACGACCTGATGTCGCAACCGCCGTTTCAACACGCGCCGCACCTCGATCTCTACGTCATCATCAGTGGCGGCGGCTGGGGAGCTCGGCCCATGAATCTAGACGCAGCCTGCTTCGCGTTCGGGATCGAGAGCCCGAAAGGCGCCATGGACGGATCGATGGTCGGTCAGGCGTTCAAGGAGAAGAACTACCTGGAGATCGCGAAGTACAACCTGTCCGACGTCGATGCGACGCGCGCGCTCTACCAAAAGCTCAAGCCAACGGTTCTCGATCACTTGACTCCACGGTAGGAGTCCACTGCCGGCGCGAGTGACGCGCGGGTACGCTCCTGCAGAAACTTCCGCACCGCGGGATCGAGCGCGCTGGTCAGCACATAGGCCTTCCAAAGACGCAGGTAGGAGGCCTCGAGATCGGCAATGCGCGGAACGCGATCGCGAAAATCCGCCAACGGGCGCAGGTCCTGCTCACCCGGAAAGCGCACGAGTGTGCCGGCTTCCTTGAGCTGCATCTTCCGGTTCGGGCAGTAGAAGAGGACATCGACGTCGAGGCCGAACCGCTCGCGGACTTCGGCCTCTCGCTGCACCTCAAAGGCGCGGCGCGCGTCGACCCGCGCCGGGGCGAAGAAGCGCTCGATCAAGCTCGCCTGAACATCCACATTGGTCGCGTAGGGGAAAACCGAGACGCGCTTGTAGAGCCGGCGCGCCTGCAAACGGTCGAGCAAACCGACGCAACGCACTGCGTCGAGATCTGGATTCGCCTCGAGGCGCCGGCGCAGTTCGATGAGCAGGCCCTCGTCGGTCTGCATCCAAAGATCGTCGGGCCGAATCCAGCCGTGACGCAGACAGGTCTCCACGACGCGCGCCACCATGGCCCCCGCTGCGATCTTGGCGTGGTGGTAGTAGACACGCTCAGAGAAGTAGTAGCGCGCCTGCAACATGCGCAGGATCTCGGAGACGATGTCCTCACGCACGAGCCCGTCCTTTGCGCAATCCACAAACAAGCGACCGCGATCGCGATCCACCTTGAAGTAGTCCGCGATCCGCGCGTCGTAGTGCAGGTTGAGCCCTGTGAAGTAGGCATCCCGGCGCAAGTAGTCCATGAGGTCGGAGCAGATCGTGTCGCTGATCATCTGCGCCACGAACGGAGGTGCGCCGGCCGGCGCGGGACTCGCGCCATCCGCCTCACAGAGCACATCGAGCACCGGCTGCCGGAGACCTTGCCGCTCGAGCTCCGCACCGAGCTCTCCCGTTGCTGCGAGCATCGCGGCAAACCGTTCCGGAACATCGTGCCGCGCCAGCACGGCGGACTGGTCCTCGATGTTGTGACCAAACGGAATGTGCGTCACGTCATGCAGGAGCGCAGCGGCGCGGATGAGGCGCGTATGCTCGGCTGCCACGGCGCGACACTCGCCGGGCCAAAGCTCCGCGTTGCGATTCACGGAGTTGATCAACGCCTGGGCCATGTGGAGCGTGCCGACGGAGTGCTCGAAGCGGCTGTGCCGCGCACCGGGATAGACGAGGTGCGCCAAACCGAGCTGTCGCACGCCACGCAAGCGTTGCATCTCGCGTGTATCGAGAAGCCGCCCCTCGTCCTGGGTCAGGTAGACATCGCCGTGCACGGCATCGCGAATGACGAAGTAGCGGGCGCCCATCGGGGCGACCATACGGTCAGCCGCCCGGCTCGTCGATGAACGACTTCACGGCTCGAAGTAGCTCCGGTGAAGCCTTGGCGCTGATGCGCTCCAAGTCGTCGAGCGACAGCTCGTCGAGGCGACCGAGTTGCCCGGCCAGTTCCATCTCGTCCAGCGCAACGAGCACATTGTCCTGTTCGGCGAATCGCTCGGCGGTCGCTACCTGGTGGTCGTTGCGCGTCTCGTGCAAGGCTGCGCGACGCGGCATCACCAGGATGGGCTTGCCGTACTCGAGCGCCGTCAAGATGGAACCGGTACCGGCGTGAGCAATCAACGCGGTCGCCTCGCGAATCCGATGGCGAAACTCATCGGGATCCAGAAAGGACTCCCAGCGAATGTGACAGGGTTCGTACGAGGCGCTTCCGATCTGCGCGAATACGTCGTCCCGTCCGACCTCACCCGCCCACTCATCCACCGCTTGGATCAGGCGATCGAACGGCATCTGATGACCAACCGTAACGAAGATCACAGCACGGATCCGGCATAGACCGGCCCCTTTACCTGCGACAGGTGTGGCCACTGCGTCAGCCACAGGTCGGCATGCTTGCCGATCCGCTGTCCGGACATCGAAAGTTCTTCGACGTTGGCAATGCTGTCGATCCAGACCGTGCGTGCACCAAAGAGCTTGCCGAGCCGCAACCCAAAGTAGCCCGGCGCCGCTCCCGTCGAGATCACGACATCGGGGCGCTCGACTAGCAGGATCCAGAAGATCTTGGCCGCCATGCGCAGCAGACCAAATTTGTCCCACTGGGTCGCATCATTCACAACATGGAATCGAGCCTCGCCCACATCGGCGCGGTAGGACTCGTTGACAGTCACAAACACAGCATCGTGGTCCACGAACGCATCCGCCACTCGGATCAGTTCGATCCAGTGCCCTCCGCCCGATGAAATCGCGAGTACACGCTTCTGTCTGCGCGCCACCATGCTGTCGCCCCCCAACGCCGGACGCCCCACGTCCGACGCTGTGGGCCTCATCGCCCAGCGAGGTCCCCGACTTGAGTGTGGCCGCACCGACGCCGACCGCATGGACGTTTGCGATTCCAGAACTCAGCGACTCTCACGTCCCCGATAGGTCACGATTTCATCCACGCGTCCGCCTGTATCCGTATCGCGCAGGACCGCGCGGATCTCGATGAGATCGAGCCGTTGCTGGGAGATCCGGAGATCGATGCCGTAGTGACCATCCCCGGCCTGGCCATGCACCCGGTGCACGTCGCCTTGCAAGGCGACGACCTCGTCCCAGGACCGGGAGCGATAGTCCTCGACCGTGGCGACGAGCCAGCGAGACGCGCCATCGCCGCGTGCGCCCGACACCGACAGCCAATGCCGGTCGACGCCCGCGTAGACGGTAGCTGCGGCGAGCAGGATCACGGCCAGCGCCATGACCAGATCCGCCCCACCACTGCGACTCGGCGCGCTCGCTCCACGACGACGCGCCGCCCCAGAAGGACCCCAGGATTGCTGTTCCTGCCTCACACGATGCCTTCGATAGAATTCCCTCTCTTTCCATCGTCGGCGCCCCCGGGACTCGCCCGGTCGTCGCGGCCCGACGACTCCTGTCCGGACGGACTATCGGCCGCACCACGCGGCGGGACAGCCCTCCGGCAAACCGCGGGTGCGGCCGCACGGCGCACGAGCGCGCGCTGGCATCGAAGGCGTGTCGTCGAGTCCCCCATGCCAACTCAGGGCTGGAAGAGTGCTCAAGTCCCGCGGCCGCGTCACTCAGGTTTGCGGCACGACGAGCGTCACGGATGTGCGCCCCAAGACGCGCAACTCGTGCATCCGAGGCTTCGCACGCTCGCCAGGCACGCGCAGCCCAACGCGAATGATCCCTGGGTTCCCGAGCGCGGGTAGCTCCAGCGGCTGCCGTGGATCGTGCAGGAAGGCCTCGTCTCGCGCCGTACCGGACCAACGAATCTGCACGCGAAGTGGCCGCATCTTCGAGCCGGAAACCTGGAAGTGAACAACGATCCGCGCCGGCTCGACAACGCCGCGATCGGTCGCCGGCTCCAGGGTAAAGTCCCGCAGCATCGGACGCCGAGGTCTCGGCAGGACGAGCCGCCGCCCCAAGCACCCGGCCGCCTCGACGACGACCTCGGTGCGCCTCGCGCAAAGCCCAAGCTCGTAGCGCCCGGCCGACGACGTGCGCACCATGGTCCCGCCGAAGGCAGCGACAAAACCCGGGAGCAGCGCGCCTGCCCGCCCGACGAAGAGTCCGGCGCCCCAGGTTCCGCGGCCGCCGGATCGTTGCCCGAGCAGGGACGCCGCAGGCATCGCCTGGCCGGTCTCGTTCAAGACTCGACCGCGCAGCGGCACGCAGCTCCGCGGCGCGAGATAGGCCCGTGTGAAGCGGCCATGCCGGCGCGAGGCGGGAGGAGTGAGACGCGCGGGTTGCTCGAGGACGTAGGTCGAATGCACAACCCCGAGCGCTACCGGGATCGACCGAGGTAGCCCGGTGATGCGGAATCTGCCGCGACTGTCGACCACGACGTCGCTGTATTTTCCCGGCCAATAAAACGGAAACGCGGTCGCCACGCCGACCGGGATCACCGCAACGCGCGCCTGGCGCCGGCTCGCCGGAGGAACCTGCAGCACGCCGCGAACGGAGAACGACTCGCCGAGCACATAGCGCAGCGAAGGCTCGGAGCTCGCGGCAACGACGGCAAGCAGGGACGCGGCGCCGGAAGCCGCGATCCGCAGCGGCAGCCCTTCGCCGCCGAGCTGACCGGCACTTGCAAATCGCCCGGCGGCGTCGGTGTGCGTCAGGCGATCGCCAACGACCACCTCCGCACCGGCGAGCGGCTGGCCGTCCGGGCCGAAGACGGTGCCATGGACGTTCGCGCTCGTACTCCATTCCAAGACCAACGGGCGCGCTCGCGGCAAGCGCACCAATCGAACGGCGCTCCGCCCCCCCGGGCCGCGGGCTTCGAAGAGATGAGCTCCGGCGGGGAGACCGGTCAACTCGGTCAACCCTTTGCACGTGTCGATCCTGCCTGCAGCACGACCGGCCAGGAAGCGAATCTTCGAGACAGCGGCGCGGCCACCCTGGCGACTCTCGAGACGCAAGCTCTCGGGGCCCAAGACGCGCTTCGGCGACACGAGCACCGCACGCGGCTCGAGCAAGAGCTCCACCGCCCGCGGCTTGCCTGCGAGTTGCACGGCCGGTGTCAGTGACGCGGCGGGCTCCATGCGCGCCGGCTGCAGCTCGGGGTAGGACCAATCGTCCGCGCCCACATCCTCGGGCCGTCCTCCGCAGAATGCGAGGATCGCGAGCGCGACGCCGAGCGCCACGATCCCGGCGCCGACAACCCACGGACGGGGCCTCACAAGACGAAACCCGCGCAAGAAACGGCTCGGCACCCGCGTCCACCCCATTCGCCGACTCGCGGACGCCGGCAACGGCGGTCCACCCGTGTTCCGTTCTGCACTTCCTGCCTTCCTCAGCGGGGATCTCTCGTCCTTTGGAGTCTACTATGCCAGCGCGCAGGAACTCGCTACGAGAAGGAGACGGAGCACCAGCATGACAGCGGGATTGACGCCACCACGGTCGCCACGCGTGTGCTTCGTAGCACGCAACTGGATGACCCTGCTGCTGAGCCGCACGGCGTCGTTCTGCCTCATCGCCGTCTTCCTGCGCTGCGCCGGGGCGACGCTGCCTTCGGCGGAACTCGGCGAGTTCTTCGTCCTCGTCGCATGGTTCGGCGTGCTGAGTCTGCTCGCAACGACGGGGCTCCTTCCGCTGCTGCTGCGCACGATCGCCGAATCATCCGAGGCTTCCGAACCGGTCCTCGGAGCCAGCATCCGGCACGCCCTCGGTCGCGCCCGCTGGGCGAGCGGAGCGTTTGCCGTCGCTGCGACCCTCGTGCACGGCAGCGTGCAGCCGGGGCTGCTCGTCGCGGCCGCAGCCTTGCTGCTCACGCCGTTGCAACTCGCCGCCGCACCGAGCCTCCGGACGGGCCGGACGCGCGACCTGGCGAGCGCAGAACTGCTCGGGCGAGGCACCGGCTTGCTCCTCGGAGCCACAGCCGCGCTAGCGTGGCCGAGCGTCGGGGCGTTCGTCTGCGCGCACGCCGTCGGGTCCATCGTACCCGGCATACGACTCGCGTGGGCACTCCCCGCCGCGG